>JANFXS010000003.1:0-300000 GCA_024460105.1 Anaerotignum faecicola | reverse complement strand
TAAAATGCATAAAAAAGACCACCACTCAAGAAGAGGGCTTTTAATGCTTGTAGGCCAGAGAAGAGAGCTTCTTAACTATCTTAAAGACAGGGATATTACTAAATACCGTGAACTTATCAGCGAGTTAGGTTTAAGGAAGTAATTAATACTGATGATAATAGAGAGGGTTTATATCCTCTCTATTGTTGTATTAAAATTTAAGTTGTTGATATGGGGCACTATAGGTTTCCAGCTTTTTTTATAACGATGTTGTGGGGAAAGCTGAGGATCTATGGTGTCGTCGTACGGAAGAAACATTTATATTAAAAGGAGAATTTGTATGTTTAGAACTTATTCAACCAAATTTGCGGGACGTGATTTATCAGTTGAAATAGGCAGAGTTGCAGAGCTTGCCAACGGAGCGGCTATTGTACGCTATGGCGATACGGTTGTGCTTGTTACGGCAACCGCATCGGATAAACCGAGGGCTGGGATTGATTTTTTCCCTTTAAGCATTGATTACGAAGAAAGGCTATATTCTGTCGGCAAAATTCCCGGCGGGTTTATCAAAAGGGAAGGAAGGCCAAGCGAAAAAGCAATACTTACATCAAGGTGCATTGACAGGCCGATAAGGCCGCTTTTTCCTAAGGATTACAGAAATGATGTAGCTATTATCGCTACGGTTATGTCTGTTGATCAAGACTGTCAGCCCGAAATTGCGGCAATGCTTGGCGCTTCTATTGCATTGTCAATTTCTGATATTCCTTTTACGGATCCGGTTGCATCATGTAATATAGGGCTTATTGACGGGGAGCTTATTGTAAACCCCGATTCGGCGCAAAGGGAAATATCGGATCTTGCTTTAACGGTTGTATCTAAAAAAGACAAAGTTATGATGATTGAAGCAGGCGCTAATATTGTGCCTAACGATATGATGATGAAGGCTATACGCCTTGCCCACGACGTGAATGTGGAAATGGTTAAATTTATTGATACAATAGTTGAAAAAGAGGGAAAAGAAAAGCAGCAGTATGAAGAATACGTTATTAATAATGAGGCGTATGAGCTTATTAAATCATATATTACGGACGCCCGCATGGAAGAGGCTGTTTTTACAGATAAAAAACAGGAACGCGATTTAAAAATTACGGCTGTAACAGAAGAAGTTATAGAAAAATTTACGGAAAAGCTTGTTGAAATTGTGGGCGAAGAAGCTGATATTGAAACGCTTGTTAACGATATAATATATAAGTTTGAAAAGGAAACGGTAAGGCGTATGATTTTGCGGGATCACAAACGTCCTGACGGCCGAGGCATTGAAGAAATCCGTCCGCTTTCGGCAGAAGTAGATATACTTCCGAGGACTCATGGATCGGCGCTTTTCTCAAGGGGGCAAACTCAGGCCCTTACAGTAACGACTCTCGGCGCAATGGCTGAGATACAGCGTCTTGACGGCCTTGATACGTCGGAAGTTACAAAAAGGTATATGCATCATTATAATTTCCCGGGTTTTTCCGTTGGCGAAGCAAAAACGTCAAGAGGGCCGGGAAGGCGTGAGATTGGGCATGGGGCATTGGGAGAAAGGGCTCTTGTTCCTGTTATTCCAAGTGAGGACGAGTTCCCTTATGCAATAAGGCTTGTTTCCGATATATTAAGTTCCAACGGCTCTACGAGTCAGGCAAGTATTTGCGGTTCGACGCTTTCCCTTATGGCGGCCGGAGTACCTATCAAAGCTCCTGTTGCCGGCATATCGGTTGGCCTTGTTACAGGTGAGGACGACGATGACTTTATTATGATGACAGATATACAGGGGTTAGAAGACTTCTTTGGCGATATGGACTTTAAGGTTGCCGGAACTCATGAAGGCATTACGGCAATACAGATGGATATGAAAATAAAGGGGCTTACATTTAAGATGATAGAGCAGGCGCTTGATCAGACTAAGCGTGCGAGGGACTATATTATCGACGAGGTTCTTTTAAAATGTATTGCCGAACCTAGGGAGCACCTTTCAAAATATGCGCCTAAAATTGTTAACCTTACTATAGACGTTGACAAAATAGGAGAGCTTGTCGGCCCGAGAGGAAAAACTATTAAAAAGATAATTGAAGAAACAGGCTGCTCTATTGATACGGAAGACGACGGAAGGGTATTTGTTAAAGGCGACGACGAAGAGATGATGAAGCTTGCCGTAGACAAAATTAAGGCCATAACTATGGATCCGGAGCCCGGAACAATATACGCCGGAAAGGTAACAAGGATAATGGAGTTCGGCGCATTTGTTGAAATCGCTCCCGGAAAGGAAGGGCTTGTCCATATTTCAAAAATTTCAAAAGAGAGGGTTAACAAAGTAGAGGACGTCCTCAAAGAAGGGGATAACGTCAATGTTAAGCTGCTTGAAATAGACAGGCAGGGAAGGCTTAACCTTTCCATTAAAGATGCGATAGAAAAAAATTAATATAAAATGATAAAAATATAGCGTTCATATATTTTGAACGCTGTATTTTTTTAGGCGGAAGTGTTAAATATAATCATGGAGGTGCTTTATGGTTACTGTTAAAAAGCTTTCAAACGGTTTGAGGGTTGTAATGGAAGAGATACCGTATGTAAGGAGTATTTCTCTAGGAATTTGGGTTAAAAACGGTTCGGTAAACGAAAGCAGGGAATTAAACGGAATTTCGCATTTTATTGAACATATGATGTTTAAAGGCACGGCGAAAAGGAACGCCAGGGATATAGCGGAGGAAATGGACGCAGTAGGCGGGCAGATCAATGCATACACAACAAAGGAGTATACATGCTATCATACAAGGATGCTTGATAAACATTTTGACATAGCTTTTGACATATTAAGCGATATGTTTTTGAATTCAAAATTCAGCGATGAAGATATTTTGAAAGAAAGAAACGTGATTATTGAAGAAATAAACATGTATGAAGACGAACCGGAAGATATGGTGCATGAGGCGCTTCAATCCGAAGTTTGGAAAGGCAGCAGCCTTGGGATGCCGATACTTGGGGAAGTTGCCACAATATCTAAATTTAACCATGAAATTATATACAGATATTATAAAGAAAATTATAGGGCGGATAATACGGTTATTTCAATAGCCGGAAATTTTAAAGAAAAAGAAATGCTTGAAAAGTTTGAAGCGGTATTTTCAAAATGGAACAGTGGAAAACGCAGAAACAAGGAAGAAAAAGATGTTGATTATACGTCTGCTATTACTGTTAAGAAGAAAGAAAATGAACAGCTTAACGCAATAATTGCTTTTCCGTGCATTAAAAGGGATGATCCAAAAAAATATGCGTATACAGTTTTTAACACTATTTTCGGCGGAGGAATGAGCAGTATACTTTTTCAAAAAATACGCGAGGAACATGGATTAACATATTCAATTTACAGCTATACGTCGCAGTACAGCAAAGCCGGCTTATTTTCGATTTATGCGGCAATGAGCCCCGGACAGATGGAGAAAGTATTCAGTTTGATTTTTGACGAAATAAGGAATCTGAGAGAAGAGGGAATTTCACAAAAGGTTCTTGACAAAACAAAAGAACAAATAATCAGTAATTTTATTATAGGCAGTGAGAGCACTGTTAACAGGATGACTTCAAACGGAGGAGGAATACTCCTTAAAGATAATATTTTGACGATAGAAGAAGTAATTGAAAAGATTGAAGCCGTTACTTTAAATGATATGAGAAATATAATATCAGAATTGTTTGACTATTCTAAGATGAGCATTTCGGCTGTAGGAAGGATAGAGAAGGCTGATATAGAAAAAATAGTTAATTCAATTTAACATAAAACTAATAAATATTTTGCCTTTGGAAATGATAATATAACGAAGATTTCTTAAGGAGGAATATTATATGAAGAATATGGATTGGCTCTGCCTTACGTTTATTATTATCGGCGCTCTTAACTGGGGGCTTGTGGGATTTTTTAATTTTGATCTTGTATCAGCTGTTTTTAATGGAAATATGCAGTTTGTTGCAAGGATTATTTTTGCTGTTGTCGGTCTTTCAGGGTTGTATTGTTTAAGCTTATACAGCAGAATGGACTATCACGATACCAAATTCCATTTTAGCAACGGGAAAAAATAAATATTAAAATAAATATACGCGTCCGATTTGATTATAAATAAGATTAAGTAAAATCAGACGCGTATATTTTTACGGTACTTTTTCATCCATCCCTTTTAAAACAACGTGCATTGTTGTGCCTTCGTCAACCCGGCTCTCAACGCTTATACAGCCGTTATGTTGTATAGCTATGTGTTTTACAATGGCAAGGCCGAGGCCGGTGCCTCCGGTTTCTTTGCTGCGGCTTTTATCTACCCTGAAAAACCTTTCAAATATTCTGTCCTGATATTCTTTAGGGATGCCTATTCCGTTATCTTTTATATCTATATATGCTTTTCCGTCTTTAGAAGATACTTTGATTTTGATGTATCCGCCTATTTTGTTATATCTTATTGCGTTATCACATAGATTATATATAAGTTCGCTTAACATTAATTTGCTTCCGTTTATAACAGCGCCATTTCCGCATAGAAAAAGTTTTATTTTTGACTTTTCAGCGTTCAAAGCCAGCATTTCAATTGTATGTTCTGCAAGTTTATACAGATCTACAGGTTCGCAGTTGTCACATCTGTTTGGTTCGTCAAGCTCGCTTAATTTAAGTATATCGCCTATAAGGACGATAAGCCTGTGCGCTTCTGTATGAATTTTTCCTGCGAACACTTTTATATCCGAATCTTTTACCATGCCATTTTCAATCATTTCGGCATAGCCGGATATACTTGTAAGCGGAGTTTTAAGTTCATGGGAAACATTAGCCGTAAATTCCTGGCGCATTTTGGAGCTTTCATCTTTTTTTGTGTGATATTCTTTAATAGCCAGAGCAAACGGTTCAAGTTCCTTGTAGGGTATATCCTTATCGATATCATCAATGTTTTCCGCCATAGCTTCTATAGGAGCTACAAGTTTTTTTGTAAGCATCTGGCTTAGGCATACGCTTATAAATAATATTAAAATACCTATAACGATTACCATTGGCATTGTGTTGTTGTAATCCGCGTACATTGTGGCAACATTTGTTGCGGTGCGAAGTATGTTTCCGTCAGGAAGAAGCTCGGCATAGTAATATGTATTATATCCCATTGTGTCGGAATGTCTCATGGCTTCCCCGGAACCGGTTTCCATTGCGGCAATGATTTCTTCTCTTAAACTGTGATTTTCCATTGTGGATTCATCGCCGTCACTGTCAAAAAGAACGTCGCCGTTTTTCCCTATTAAAGTTATGCGTATGCCGTTATCCGAATATGCTTCAAGATCGCTGTAATCATCTATGCCGTTATATATAGTTGACAATGTAACGGCCATTTGCCTTATATCAGTTTTAATTTGCCTATCGAACGCTTTGTGGAATATTGTTATTGTCATAGACGCCGTAAGTATCATGGAAATTATTCCTATAAAAAGCATTCGGGCGTTAATTTTTTCTTCCAAAAAATCACCTTAATTATCTTCTTTTATTACATCGATTTTATAGCCGACATTTCTGACTGTTTTTATGTATGCCCCGCTTAGGCCGAGTTTTTGACGCAATGTTTTTATATGCATATCTACGGTACGGCTTTCGCCTTCAAAATCTGTGCCCCAGACATTGTCCATAATTTTATCGCGGCTTAAAACAATGCCGCTGTTTGATATTAGATACTTCAAAAGTTCATATTCTTTATATGTCAGTTCACATACTTTTCCGTCGGCGGTAACTTCGCGTTTTCTGTCGTCAAGGACAATTTCTTCAAACGTATATAAAACTTCGCTCTCAATATCAAAACGGCGAAGTACTGCTTTGACGCGGCTTATAAATTCCATTATGCCGAAAGGCTTGTTAATATAGTCGTCGGCGCCGCTGTCAAGGGCTTTTACGGCGTCTATTTCGCTTGTTTTTGCCGTTACCATTATAACTGGGAGCTTTTTGGTTTTGTCATTTTGTCTTAGCTTTTTTAATATTGTGAGGCCGTCGCTGCCGGGGAGCATTATATCTAACACAACAAGGTTTGGAAGAGTTGTTTTACATTCTTCAAAAAAACTTTCGCCGTCAGAAAATCCCATTGTCTGAAATCCGCTGTTTTTAAGCGCGTATTCTTCCATTTCGCGTATGTTAATATCGTCCTCTACAATATAAATCATTGTAATACCTCCTTAATTAAGGGCATATTTTTCCCTGTAAGTTTCATACATAGCTTCAAAGGCTTTATTGTTCGATTCTTTGAGTTCATGCAGGTACTCATGAGTTGAAAAACTGTTTTTGGCAATTTCAATTATGCAGACTGCTATATTTGAACAGTGATCCGCAACCCTTTCATAGTTTGTAATAAGATCGGAGAAAACGAAGCCTACTTCAGTTGTACATTCGCCTTTTTTGAGCCTACGGATATGGTTTGTTTTGAGGGTGGCTTTAAGCATGTCGATAACCTGTTCAAGCGGTTCGACTTTTGATGCAAGGGCAATGTCGTTTTTTATAAACGAGTCTATTGCAAGATCGAGAACTTCCTTTACAGCGTTTGCAATAACGTTTAATTCAGCAAGGGCTTCCGGGCTGAATTCAATTTCTTTTTCGTGAATTTCGTCAGCAGTCTGTTTGATATTAAGCGCATGGTCGCCTATACGTTCAAAATCGCCTATGCAGTGAAGCAGCTTTGAAGTTTCATTGCTGTCATCTTCGCTTATGTCAAGGCGGCTCAGTTTAACCATGTATGTTCCGAGCTTATCTTCATATATATCGATTTTATCCTCCTTTTCAACAACATCGCGGGCTTTGTGGCTGTCAAATTTTTCAGTAAGCCCTATAGCTTCATAGAGGGCGTCTTTAGCCAACGTTGCCATTTTAATGGCAACTTCACGGCTTTGAAAAACAGCTACTGAAGGGGTAACAAGAAACCTGTCGTCAAGCGTTTGGAATTCTTCGTCTTCTTTGCTGTCTTTTACGGTCAAAACGGCAAGTTTTTCAAGCCATTTTGAAAAAGGAAGCATTACCATAGTTGCAAGTACGTTGAATGTTGTGTGTATTACCGCTATGCCTGCCGCATTAAGCGAAGAATTTATAAATTCAAAGCCTATTATAGCATTCAGAAGGTAAAAAACCAAAAGGAATAATGTGGAACCAATTAAATTGAAGTACAAATGAACCATAGAGGCTCTTTTTGCATTTTTGCTTGCGCCGATGGCAGAAATTAATGCCGTTACACATGTTCCTATATTTTGGCCCATTATAATAGGTATGGCTGATCCATAGGTAAGAGACCCTGTTTGCGAAAGAGCCTGAAGTATGCCGACCGAAGCGGACGAACTTTGTATAATTGCCGTTAAAACGGCTCCGGCAAGGACTCCGAAAATTGGATTTGAAAATAAAAGCAAAATATTTGCGAATTCCGGTATGTCGGCTAAAGGCTTAACAGCCGCCGTCATAGTGTCCATGCCAGTCATTAATACGGTAAAACCAAGAAAAATAGTGCCTAAATTTTTCTTTTTTGCGTCTTTGGAAAACATATAAAATCCTACGCCGATTGCCGCAAGTATCGGCGAAAAGCTTGAAGGCTTCAACAGCGAGATAAACACATTGTTGCTTTCGATAGCGGTTAAACTTAAAAGCCATGACGTAACGGTTGTGCCGATATTGGCGCCCATTATTACGCCTATGGCCTGTCCGAGTTCCATAAGGCCGGAATTTACAAATCCTACTACCATAACGGTTGTCGCGGATGAGCTTTGTATAACGGCGGTAACCCCTATACCTAAAATAAGCCCTTTAAAAGGGTTTGAAGTTAATTTTTCCAATATTTTTTTCAGTTTGCCGCCGGCTTGTTTTTCAAGGGCTCCTCCCATAATGTTCATGCCGAACAGGAAAAGCGCCAGCCCGCCTATCAGGCTTAATACATTAAAAATTGACATAGTATTCCTCCCAAAATATTTCTTTTTACAATAATTCCCGTATTTATAGTATCGGCCAAAGGTAAAATCCATATACAACAGTATGTAAAATTTATGTAAAATCCATATGTAGAAAACTTGTATTTTAAAGCTTAAATAAATTTATTATATATTTTTGACATGTTGGAAAATATATAAATGTAATTTTTGCATATATTGACATTTTATTTTTACGGATATATCATTAAAACGAATATAACTTAGATTAATCTCTTATTTCGTAAATAAAAAATATTGATACGGCATTTTCGGCTATATTATTAAATTGTTATTTTAATTTTCGGCAGTTTAAGGTATAATTATTAAAATAAAGGCGGTGGTTTGTTGGATATTATTGACGAATTTTTTATTGACAATATTTTTGTAGGCAAGGAAATAGAAGATTTAAATACAGTCATTTATAGCTTAAAAAATGGTATTCCTGTTTATAATATTTATATTATCTGCGTTTACAAGAGCGGACGCAATATCGCGCAAATCATTACGTCGCGCCAGTTCTTAAAGGAAATAGGCGGCAAGAACGATATTAAAGCTATTGGCATAGCGCATGGAAAATACAGCGCAAGAAAGTTGTTTGCGGAAATTTTGGAGTATTGGATTTCCGCAGGGAAAACCGTGTTTGACTTTAGAGATAATATTATCGGGGAGTAGTGGTTTTGTTTGATGGCGTTAAGGGCATTTTTAGGAATTATATTGTTTTTTTCTGTTTTAATTGTTTGCCTGCTGACTTCGGTAGACTATGTTGCTCTTCATGATAAGGAGTTTTATTACAGCCAATATCAAAAAAACAACGTATATGAAACAGTATCAATAAATGAAGAAGATTTGGAAAAAGTTACGGATAACTTAATTAATTATATGAAAGGCAGTATAAACTACTTAAATTTAATTGTTGATATAAACGGCACGGAAACTCAGTTTTTTAACAGCAGGGAGCTCGACCATATGGTTGACGTAAGAAATTTAATGATGAGCGGCAAAAATATAAGGGACGGCGCCGCGGTTGCAGCTGTGATTTCATTTGCGGCGTTAATGTATTTGGGAGCCGGCCTTAAATCCGCTTCAAAGTATTTTGTTTTTGGGATTCCAGTTCTCTCTGCCTGCATCGCTGTATTAGGTTTTATTATATCAAGGGACTTTACGACTGCTTTTAATTATTTTCATGAGATATTTTTTACAAATGATTTATGGCAGCTGGATTACACAAGGGACAGGCTTATTAATATTGTTCCGGAAAGCTTTTTTATTGCTATGGCCTTGAAAATAGGAATTATTTTTGTTTTGGTATTATTTTTTATTTGGATAATTTCTCTGGCCGTATTTTTAAAGAAGCGCAACAAAGCGGCATAGGACAAACAAGGTGGTATAACATGGATATACTGTTAATTCTTCTTGGAGCGTTGAAATTTATCGGCGTTGTAATTTTAGCCGTTATAGGTATTTTAATAGTTTTAGCTTGTATTATACTTTTTGTTCCGGTTAAATATTTTATAAATGCTGAAAAGTATGAAAGCGTTAAAGGGAATGTAAATATTAAATGGCTTTTCGGAATTGTAAATATTGATATAATTTATTTGGAAGATAAAGCGAAAATAATGATTAAAATACTTGGAGCCAATATTGAAAATTATAGGAAAAAGAAGAAGAAAAGGAAATCGGCTGAAAGAAGAGAAAATAAAAGCTGTGAAATAAGCGCGCAGGAAAAAACTGGCGAACGGATTAACGCTGCAAACCAAAATTTAAATATGGGTTCTGAGGAAATAAAAAAAGGAAGCTTTGAAGATATTTCGGCGGAATCGAAAGACACAGCGATTAAAATCGAAAAGGCGGTATTTCCCGGCTTTGATGATAAAGGTGAAGAAAATATTAAAGAGTTTAACGCTAAAAATATAAAAAAACCTGTTGTAAGGCGCGTTAAAATGTCCGAATTTAAGTTTGACAATATTAATAATAATGTTAATTTAAACAGTGATTTTAAAACTGATAAAAAAGTTAATGATGAAACGGGAAATATATCTGAAAATCATAGGATGTCCGAAGAAAGTAATGGCGATAAAAACGGATTACCGGATGAAGGCGGGAAAATTGACCTTAAATATTTTAAAGATATGCCGTGGGAAGAGAAAAAGGCTGTTGCCAAGGTTTCGGTAAAATTTATTAAATCAGTTTTTAAAGATATTGCGCCTGAAAGGACTGTTGTTAACGCCGTTATCGGTACGGGCGATCCATGCGATACGGGAAATATAGTGGCCGCAGGGGCAGTATTGAAAGGGATGTTTTATGAAACGGTAAATATAAAAGGCGATTTTTCTAAAAAAACGGCGGAAGGAAATATCAATATTTTAGGAAGCATAACGGTCGGCAGGCTTGTCGGCTCGGCTTTAGTTTATGTATTATCAAAACCGATAAGAAAAATTATTAAAATATATTTGAAGGGTTAAGGTGACATATATGGGCGCATCTATAAACGGAAATATTGAAGCATTATGCAGCAGGCTTGACGATTTTGTATCTACAAAAACAGTTGTCGGCGATGCAGTTACTATTGGCGATGTTGTGCTTATACCGCTTATAGAAGTAAGTTTCGGTATGGGAGCGCTAGGCAGTGAGAATCCCGACAGGAAAAAAACGGAATCGGGAGCCGGAGGAATGGGGGCAAAGATTACGCCGAGCGCTGTTATAGCTATTATAAACGGCAGCGTACAGCTTATAAATATTAAAAATCAGGATGCGGTGAACAAACTTATCGATATGGTTCCCGGAGCTGTTTCAAAGCTTAATTTCGGCTCCATATTCGGGAATAAAAATAATAAGACTAAAGACGACGGAGCAGAAGTTAAATTTGAAGAAAAAATTATTGTTGAAGAGTAGTCGAAAATTTTGAAAGCCGGTGGTTATCATGACGACGCAGATTGAATTTTACGACAAGGACATTATAAAGAACACGCTTGGCGTTCTGACTGTAAAGCCAGATAAAGTTATATATATTTACGATAATGCTTTAGATGATATGTATAGATTTGTAAGTCTGGAGAAATGTTTTAAAAAACATCTTCCTAATATAATACTTGAAAAGTATCCGGTAAATATCTTAAAAATGAATGACATTTATAAAAAAGTTTGCGAGGTAATAGATGAAAACGGAAACTGTATAATTGATCTTACGGGAGGAAGCGAATTGATGGTTATAGCCGGCTATAAAGCCGGAACGGAAAAGGGCGCAAAGCTTGTATATACGGATATAATTGAAGAAAAGCTTGTAAATATAGAAAATGAAAACGATTTTGTTAAAACGGAAATGCTTACCCTTTCGGATTTTGTGGATGCGAGAGGATCTGACTTTATCGGAAATTCCCATGCCGAGCCGGATGAAAAAGATTTTGACAATATATTAAAAATGTGCAGGTATATTTTTAATCATCTTAGCAAATGGCGAAATACATGCGGCTTTTTTCAGACGGCTATGGCAGATTCGGCTCCGTCGCAGCTTGATTTAAGAGTCAGAGCGGAAATATACCAAAAGGACGGACGCCATGTAAGCCCCGATAAAGATATGCTTTATGAATTTCAGAAAATGGGCTTTATACGGGATTTGTATTTTTCGGGAAAATATGTTGTGTTGTCGTTTGTTTCAAAACTTGCTAAAAGCTATCTTATAAATTACGGCGTATGGCTGGAATTATTCGTATACATAAATGCTGTTAAAAGCGGCGTTTTTCAGGATGTAAAGCTTGGGGCAATGATCGACTGGGACGCATATGACGGATATACTGTTGCGGGAAATGAAATAGATATAATTTTAATGGATAAAAGTATGCCGGTTTTTATTTCCTGCAAATTGAAAGATGCGGATACTCCTGCCTTAAATGAACTGCTTATTGCTAAAAAGCGTCTTGGCGGATGGTTTTCCAAAGCAATTATTGTTACGTTCGGAAACGATAAGGAATTAAAAACGGGTACATACAGAAGAAGCAGGGAACTTGGTATTGAAATGCTTGGAAAAGAGGATATATTAAGCGACAATTTTCAGGACAGGCTTATAAAAACGGTTAGAGGACATAATTTGATCAGCCTGAAATGGAAAAAAGTTTGAATACAAATATTTAAGGGTGATTTTAATGACAAAAAAGGTTGCGGCTATAAACGACCTGTCAGGAGCGGGACGATGTTCGCTTACTGTTGCTTTGCCTATACTTTCAACTTTTGGGGTACATGTTTTTCCGATGCCGACGGCAATACTTAGCAATCAAACCGGGTACGACAGTTTTTATATTTATGATTTTACTGATAAAATGGATAATTTTACATATCAATGGAAAAAGATGGAGCTTGAATTCGACGGCATATATACTGGGTTTATAGCAAGCTGCAGACAAGTTGACAAAATAGAAGAATTTATAAAAATTTTTAAAAAAAAAGATACCCTTCTCATTATCGACCCTATAATGGGGGACGACGGGGCTGTGTATCCTAATTTTAATAGCGAGCTTAGAGAGAAAATTACAAAATTGGCTTTCCAAGCGGATATAATAACGCCCAACCTGACTGAATTCTGTATACTTACAGGAACAAATTACAAAGAACTTATAAGCAAATCGGATCAAGATAATTTTTTGGATATTACCGCTGAATGTGGAAAAAAATTGATCCGCGGAAATGTTAAGCGCGCTGTTATTACCGGAATAAGGCATCGTGGACGCGGCGACAGCGAAGATATGTTTTATAATATAGTTATATCGGAAGGGAAAACTTATTTTATTAAAAGTGAAATTACAGGCGGCAGTTATTCGGGAACAGGGGACATATTGTCTTCTATTATATGCGCAATGTCTGTAAAGGGATACGATTTGAAATATGCGGTTGAAGTCGCAGTTAAATTTATAGGAGCATCCATAAAAGACAGCTATAATGAAAACACGGACAGAAGAGCCGGCGTTAATTTTGAGAAATATCTTTGGATGCTTAACGGCAAGTAAATTTTATTTTAAATATCGACTGTAAAATCACATATTTCCAAAAATCTCAGACAGTTTTTCCATGTATAAGGATAGTGGTTTAAATGAATAAAAAAATCAGGAACTTGCTATTTTACTTTGGACTTGTTATCCTAATGTTTTTTGTTATAAAAAAAATGCTAGGCGATGGAATATATGACGTATTGGAGCTTTTAAAAACAATCGAATTCAAATATATCGCGCTTATATTGATTTGTGTCGGAGCCTACAATTTTATGGAGGGAATTATTGTTTGGCTTACGGCTAAAAACACTGCTGCAGGGCTTGAATTTAAAAGCGGCATACTCAGCGGATATTATACGGCTGTATTTCGGGCGTTGACTTTCGGCACAGGAAGCGCCGCCGCTTTAATTTATTATTTGAACAAGAAAAATATAAGTCCGGAAGTTGGGTACGGCATTGTTACGGTCAGTTACAGTTTCCATAAAATAACGGTTGCGCTTTATGTGACGGTTGGGCTTTTAATTAACTTCGGATTTTTCAGGGAAAACTATGGGGAGTATTTTGGATATATAATTGCCGGATATATTTTAACTGTCATTATCGTGGCCGTATTGCTTGGCATATGTCTAAGTTCAAAATTTCATAATATTATCTTAAAAACATCCGGAAGGATTTTAAAGAATACAAAATTCAGCGGCAAATTGCAGCTGATTGAAAAAAAACTTAATTCTTTAAGAAACGAAACGGGAAGTATTCTTAGAGATCGAAAAAATGCTCTTAAAATGATAGCGGCGGAATTTTTAAAACTTACATGTTGGTATTTAATACCTTATATTTCACTTAAAGGAATGGGGTGCCCGGAAGACGTTACGGTTATATATTCGCTTGGCATAATATCATTGGTGGTTGCTCTTGTGGGAGTTATACCTACGCCGGGAAATGTGGCAAGCGTTGAAATAATATTTACAATTATGTTCTCTGTTTTAGTAAGTGAGACGCAGGCGGCCGCCGCTATGATTATATATAGATTTTCAACATATTATGGGGCGTTTTTCGTGGCGGTTATTATATATTTTGCTGCAACACGGCTTGTAAATCCGTTTAAAAGACACGGACATGCATAAAAATCAAATATAGAATTTTAAAAACTATAAAAGTGTCGGTATAGTAATTTATTTACGTATTTATTTTTGTGTATAATATGGATAGACAAAGGCCATAAAGTGAAATAAAATTATATTACAGATGTGAAGCAGTTAATTGTATAAAAATACTTACAGTGTTGCGCCGTGTAACTTTTAATGACAAAGAAGGAGAGAATGAACATGAAGTTTATTGAATTCCCTGAAATGAGTTTCAAGGTTGAGGGTATGGAAGGTATAAAAATACCTACAATGGTTAAGATAAGGCAAAAATATGACGACAGCAAGGTTGAAGATATCAAAGGGACTTTGCTTGCTGAAATGGAAAAACTTGGGAATAAGGGCGAGCTTAAAGGCAAAAGAATTGCAATCACGGCAGGAAGCCGCGGTATTCCGCACATCGACCTTATAACAAGGACTATTTGCGATAAACTTAAAGAATGGGGAGCAGAACCTTTTATCGTTCCGGCAATGGGAAGCCATGGCGGCGGTACTGTTGAAGGACAGCTTGAAGTTATAAACGGATACGGCATAACAGAGGAGGCTATGGGCGTTCCTATACTTGCAAGCATGGAAGTTGAACTGGTTGGTCAAATGCCTGACGGCACGCCTATTTATTGCGATAAATATGCGTATAATGCAGACGGCATTGTTCTTTTAAATAAAGTAAAACCTCATACGGATTTTAAAGGAGAGCATGAAAGCGGACTTCTTAAAATGATTGCTATCGGCCTTGCCAAACATAAAGGCGCATCATGGTTCCATATGCAGGGATTCGATACGTTTGCTGAAAGAATTCCAATTGTTGCAAAAGAGTTTTTAAAGAAAATGAACGTTGTTTTCGGCGTCGGCCTTGTACAGAACGCTTATGATGAAATATGCCTTATTGAAGTCATGGAAAAAGATAAAATTGTCGAAAGGGATCACGCAATGCTTATGGTTGCAAAGGAAAGGATTGCGAAACTTAAATTTGACAACATAGATGTGCTTATTGTTGATAAAATAGGCAAAAATATAAGCGGCGAAGGGCATGATCCTAATGTTACCGGAAGAAGCTTTATGCCGGGATTTGAAGATGATTTCCATACGCAGAAGCTGTTTATAAGGGGGCTTACGCCTGAATCCCACCATAACTCTTGCGGTCTTGGCGGGGCCGATATTACGACAAGGCGTTGCCTGAATGATGTTGACTGGGAAAGCAGTTGGGTAAATCTCGGTACAAACACTATGATTGACGGCGGGAAGATACCAATGTATCTTAATAATGACAGGGAAGCTCTTCTTCTTGCTATACGTACATGCAGGAAAATTGATTATAACAAAGCGAGAATAGCGCGTATACCTGATACGCTTCATCTTGATGAGATAGAAATTTCAGTTGATCTTATACCGGATATTAAGGATAGGGATGATGTGGAAATTATAAGCGAGCCATATGAAATGCCTTTTGATGCTGATGGTTTTATGATTGATTGGTACGAGGAAAAGAAATAAGTTATATGCTAATAATTACTGCCGGAAGATTTTGTTCCGGCAGTATTTATTTAATTATGTGAAATATAAAATAAATTGTATTATAAATATGAGAACTGATAAACGGCGTTTTGTGAAGGCAGTAATGATATTGATAAATTTGTAAAAAGCAACTATATTTATATGTACGAATTGCTGGAAGTAGCTTTTTTATAGGTATGTATATAAATGCAATACTGCATTGCTGGGTATTTTTCGGAAAGATGATTAAAATTAAAAAAGATTCGTATTTAAAATAATGTTGGCCGCTATTAGAACATTTAAGTTTATTTATTTATAAAATAAAGTCCGATTAAACAAATAATAATGCCGATTATTTTATTGGAAGTGATTGCTTCGTGATAAAACAATCCTCCGACAAAGATTAATGCCAGCGCAAGAAAGGCGCTCTGAACAACAGA
The DNA here is from genome assembly GCA_024460105.1 of Anaerotignum faecicola. Lineage (NCBI taxonomy): Bacteria > Bacillati > Bacillota > Clostridia > Lachnospirales > Anaerotignaceae > Anaerotignum > Anaerotignum faecicola. The sequence continues at coordinate 283,980 of JANFXS010000003.1, read as the reverse complement.
AGCCGTGCTGACCGGCCATCCCACCTTATATGCATAGATAAAACCGATTTCAAGGCCGACAACCGAAATTCCAAGAAGTATAGGCGCTGCGTTCATTTTGCTGTATTCGTTCAGCAGGCTGACGTTTTTGTTCATAGCAAAGAACATAACGGCCGAACAAGCGGCGCCCACAAGATAAGTTACAACCATGGACGCCATTGTATCCATATTTTTTGGAACTGATTTTGCACAGATTTGATAAACGACATTTGATATAACTATAAGCGCGATTGGCCAAATATATGACATAGTGCTGCCTCCTGAATTAAATAACAGACATGCGTTTGAAGCATTGCTGTATTAATATTTTTATGACTGGATTTAATATACTACATTGGAATATACAGTGTCAAACACAAAATATGTGGTTTGTATATTTCAGATTGAATTAAGCGGCTTCTTTTAAAACATCGTATTTTTTGTAAAGATATTATGCTGTACGTTGTGTTTTTGTGTGCAAAAGGTTTCTTTTTACTATGTATGGGCTTTGGATGTTTAGATTATGATATATAAAATTCACTCATGTTCTGCTTTTAAGCTGCGGTACGTATATTGCAATACTGCACAGATTTTCTAAGGCATATTGAAAAATAGTATAAAAAGTGATATTATTAATAAATATTGCCTATGCGGGTTTCATATATTTGCAGCGGTTAATAATAATTATTTTATAAAGGAGATAAATAATGCTTACAAGCAAGCAAAGAGCTTATTTAAGGGGCCTTGCAAACGGCCTTGACACTATTTTTCACGTTGGCAAAAGCGGCGTTACGCCTGAAATTACCGAAAGCTTTAACCAGGCCCTCGAAGCAAGGGAACTTGTAAAAGCAAATGTTTTAGACAACAACATGATTGGTTCCCGAGAAGCAGCCCAGACGATTGCCGAAAGAACCCATGCGGAGGTTGTTCAGGTTATCGGAAACAAATTTGTTTTGTACAGAAGAGCTAAAAAGCCTGTTATTGAACTGCCGAAATCAAAATAGTTTTGTAAAGTTGTGGTTGGAACATGGGGTGTTTATATTGACGGATTTTGAAAGCCTTAAAAATATAAAAAAATTTGCTGTCCTTGGAGGAACGTTTGATCCGATACATTTTGGCCATATATCTGTTGCCGAAGAGGTTTTGGAGAAAACAGATGTGGAAAAAATTATTTTTATACCTGCCGGAAATCCTCCTCATAAAAGTTACGCAGACGTCACCACGCCTTTGGACAGGCTTAAAATGACGGCTCTTGCGATAGAGGGCAGAAAAAATATGGAAATAAGTTCTATTGAAATAGACAGAGAAGGCACAACATACACTGTCGATACTATAATTGAGCTTAAACGTATGCTTGGAGATAATGTGAATTTCAAATTTATAACAGGCGCGGATGCCATACATTATATAACCACATGGAAAAACTATAAGAAACTTTTGGAAATATGTGATTTTATTGCGGTAACAAGGCCGGGATTCAATAAGAAAATTCTTTTGGAAGAAATATCGTTTATGGAACAAAATTTTAAAAGCAGGGTTGAATTTATTGAAATACGCCCTGTTGATATATCATCTTCACAAATTAGGCAAAGAGTGGCGGAAGGTATGCCAATAAACGGCCTTGTTCCAAAAAAAGTTGAAGAATATATCATAAATAAAAAGCTGTATAAATGAATTTAATTTATTTACGGAAGGGACTTGGTAGTTTGCTTGACTTTATTACAATGGAGAGAAAGCTGCAATCCTCTTTGTCTATTGAAAGGTATATACACACAATGGGCGTTGTTAAAACAGCTTTAAGGATGGCGGGCATTTATAATGCCGATGTGGATAAAGTGCATACGGCGGCGCTTTTGCATGACTGTGCAAAGGATTTCCCAGCAGAAATGAAAAGACGTTTCTGTAAAGAATTTCATGTTCCGGTCGACGATATAATGTTAAGTTGTATTGATTTGACACATCCGTTTTTAGGCGCGGAGGTTGCCAAAAGGGAGTACGGCGTTGAAGATGAAGAAGCGCTTGACGCCATAAGGTATCATACAACAGGCAGAAAAAATATGGGGATTATTGAAAAGATTGTTTTTTTGGCCGATTATATTGAACCCAACAGAAAGAATTTTGAAGGATTGGAAGAAGCAAGGGAGATTTGCTTTAAAGATATAGATAAAGCTATGGCCCTTGTTCTTAGGCAGACGGTTGAATATGTAAAGGAAAGGAAAAGGCCTCTTCATCCTTTGTCATTAGAAGCGTTGAGTTATTATGAAAATAAGGAGGAATAACATGGAACAAAACTTTTATGAAGCTTCCAAAATAGCTCAGGAAGCCCTTGAAGACAAAAAAGCCGAAGACATAAAAGTGCTTGATTTAAACGGCCTTTCAAATATTACAGATTATTTTGTTATAGCGAGCGGGAATAATATTAATCAGCTTAGAGCAATGGCTGACAATGTTGAAGAAAAATTATTTAAGGCCGGTTTCAAACTGCACCATTCGGAAGGATACCAGGGCGGGGCGTGGATACTGCTTGATTTTGGAAATATAATTATACATTTGTTTAATAAGGAAGAAAGAGACTTTTACAGCCTTGACAGGGTTTGGAGCGACGCAAAAGAGATATAGGAGAAATACTGAAAATATTATTAAAGATAATATTTATAGTTAAAAATAAATGAGTTTTTTATAATTCCGGAAGTTGAATATGCGGAGATTTTCATTGAAGCATTAGAATACGGGTGAATGTTAATATTTTATGCAGTATTTATGTTTTGCAGTGTTTCATGTATATAAGCAATTTAATTTTGGCAGAGCATTTAAACAATATTTTCTGAAAATGCAAATAAAAGACTCTTAACATGGCGAAAAGTTTGATTTGTATACGGTTCGTCCCATAAACCTCATAATATATAATTTAATTTTGAATAACAGAAAAGGCGTATATATATACGCCTTAAAATATGCATATTTACCTTTTATTGGCGCGTTTATTTAAACTTGCCATTTTATCATTTGACTGCTTGAGGAATTCTTTCATTTTTTCTTCAAAGTCATTAAGCGGGGTTTGTGAAGAAGGGTGAGAATCGCTGTTTTTATCGAAGTTCCCTCGTTGTTCACGCGGTTTGTAGTTTGGGTTGCGGGGAGCTTTGTCTGTCCTTTCGGGTTTTGGAAGTGCGGCGCGTATTGACAGGGAAATACGGTTTGTTTCCGGATCAACAGACATTATTTTTACTTTAACATTATCATTGACTTTCAGATGATCGTTTATATCCTGTACAAAGCTGTTTGCAATCTGTGAGATATGAACAAGCCCTTGACCGCCGCCTTCAAGTGCAATAATTGCGCCGAAAGGGGTTATTTTAATTACTTTACCTTCTACAATACTTCCTACAACATGTTCTGACATTAAAAATTACACTCCTAATTATTTTTTAAAAAATTTGAATAATGCGATTATAACATATATGTAAATAAATTACAATTAGTTTTGGGAGGAAAAAATGGCAAAAAAGAATGAAATAATTAATATAAAAATAGATGATTTACTCTTTCCTAATAAAGGCGTAGGAATATTCGAAAATTATAAGGTTACAGTTAAAAATACGCTGCCCGGGCAGGTTGTCAATGCAAGGATTACGAAAAAGAGGGATGGAAAACTTGAGGCATCTCTTTTGGACATTGAGAAAAATGCGGAGTACGAAATTAAACCGGGATGCGGCCATTTTAAGTACTGCGGCGGCTGTTCATATCAGAATATAACTGTGGAAAAAGAAAATGAAATAAAAGAAAAACAGGTATTAAAGCTTCTTGATGATGCAGGCATAAAGGGATATATATATGAAGGCATAGACGTATCTCCGGTTATAGAAGGATACCGCAATAAATGCGAGTTTTCGTTCGGCGATGAAGAAAAAGGCGGCGACCTTGCGCTTGGAATGAGGAAAAGAAACAGTTTTTATGAAGTTGTAACGCTCACGGACTGCAATATTATAGACGGCGATTATTTAAGTATTATAAAATCAACTCTTGATTTCTTCAGGAAGAAGGCAATACCTTTTTATCATAAATCAAGGCATGATGGGGTTTTAAGGCATCTTGTTGTCCGCAAAGGGGCGTACACAGGAGAAATATTGGTAAATCTTGTTACAACAAGCGGCGTGTCTTTTGATATTGAAGATTATGCAAAAGAACTGCTATCAATAAAGCTTGATGGAAATGTATGCGGCATACTTCATACCGAAAACGACGGTGTTGCCGATGTTGTAAAAAGCGATAATACAAAAGTTATATATGGAAACGGTTATTTTACGGATAAACTTTTCGATTTAAATTTTAAGGTCACGGCATTTTCTTTTTTCCAGACAAATACAAAGGGCGCTGAAAAATTATATGAAATTGTAAAGGAATATGCGGGCGATTCTAAGGATAAAACAGTTTTTGACCTTTACTGCGGCACGGGAACTATAAGCCAGATTATGGCGGCGAACAGTAAAAAAGTTGTGGGAATAGAGATTGTCGAGGAGGCTATTGAAGCGGCAAAAGAAAACGCCGCATTAAACGGTATTGATAATTGTAAATTTATTGCAGGCGACGTATTAAAAAAAGTTGAGGAACTTACCGATAAGCCTGATATAATTATTGTAGATCCTCCGAGGGATGGAATACATCCGAAAGCAATTAATAAAATAATAGATTTCAATGCGCCTGAAATAGTATATGTATCATGTAAACCTTCGTCATTAGCAAGAGATTTGGCAATTTTTCAGGAAAGTGGATATGAAGTTGTTAAAATTAAACTGTTAAATCAGTATCCAAGAAGCGCTCATACCGAATCGGTTGCACTGCTGGTAAAAAAATAATTTATATGTTGTAAGTTGTTGCGTTGTCTTATAAATTATATTTATTTTTCTGTATCTTATGAAAGAGTTGATTAACCCGTTAAATATATATAAATCAATCGGTTATGAGGCATAGTTATTGAAAATACGGCGAAGGGGCATAAATGGAATATTTTAAGAAAACCGGCGTAAAGACTGATAGTAAACCGGCTTTAATATCATGATATTTCTGACGCACATCTTTGGAAACATTAAATAGGTTTGATGTGCGATGAGGAAATATAAATTGTAAAAAATATTTTTAGTATATAAATATTCTGTATGCGCATTGAAATGCTTCCGTTACACGGATATCCTAAACTGAATGAGTATCCGCATTTGAAAGGTAATTTTGGATCTGCCTCGTAAAGACGGCAGATCAAATTTCATAATATACCTGCTCCTATACTTTTTACAATAAACTGTTTCTTGCCGGTAAAACAAAGCTATGCGGACAGAGTGTTCACAACTTCGGTTGTATACCTGATTAAGATTTGAAAAAGATACTTGGACAATTAAAACGGCCTTATATTCGTCATCATTAATATATGGGCATTCAAGAGCGGTTAAATTGTTATATTGGACTGCAAAAAATATGTGTAGGAATTCAATCTTAAATATTTGAAACCTGCAAAAACATATAAAAGTAATCCGGCCTGTAAGTGTTCTTATCCGGCCGGATTTCATTTTTATATTTTATACAATTAATAACTGGAGTGATTTCAATCTTACAATTATAAATACTGAATTTTAAAACAATATTCCATTATAGAAATTTTATTTGTTTTATTATAATGTTAAACTGGGGGCGGAATATGTTCGTGAAGCTAATTCCTGATTAAGCATATATAAACTTTTTGGATCAGAACCAAAAAGTTCAAGTTTTTTAATAAGATCGCTTGCGTTAGTTTCCTCTTCACCCTGCTCTTTAATAAACCAATCTAAAAACTGCATTGTGCGGAAATCTTTCTCCGAATGTGCGGCTTCATATATATTGTTTATTAATGCCGTTACATGCCTTTCATGAGCAAGACCGGCAACTAATGCGTCGGCGTTGGCATTAAGAGGAACATTTGGTTTTTTGATTTCTTCATACGTTACTTTTGCATCATTATTCTGCATGTATTTTATAAAAAGCATAGCATGGTCTCGTTCCTCCTGCGCCTGAATCTGGTACCAGTTCGCGAACCCGTCAAGACCCTGTTCAACATAAAAATTTGCAAAATGAAGGTAAAGATATGCCGAATATAATTCTGCATTTACCTGTTCGTTTAATAACTGCGCGACTTTTTCATTTAGCATATAAATCTCTCCTTTGTAAAAAAATTTAAAGAAATGCTATTTATACTTTTTAAGTATACAATAATACAGCTAAAAATACAACAAGTTAACCCGTTTATATCATTAAAATATTTTTATTAATTATAAGAAAATATATAAAAGTTTTATAACTGGGAATAGTAAAGAACATAAATATTTGCAAATACGGATTTATTGCAGAAGGAGTGGGGACATGGATATGCTTACGCTAACAGATTTGAGAAAATCTGTAAGGAACTTTACGGATAAACCTATTGATGAGAATAAACTTCAGGAGATTACAGATTATTTTAAAAAGTGCCGCAGGATAGATAAAAGCATTAAAACTGAAATTATGATTATTAAAAAATCGGGACTTCCTAAGGACATTAAGGAAATAGGCGGATATAACGGATTTTTAATTGAGGCTCCGTATTATATTTTGATTTTTTCCGAAAAGAAACCTTATTTTATTGAAAATGTAGGATATATTGGCGAGGACATACTTTTAAAGCTTACAGATATGGATATTGACAGTTGCTGGATGACGTTGAAAGAAGAAAAAGTTGTAGAGGAAGGAGACAAAATGCGTATAACCGGCCTTATTGCGCTTGGTTACGGCGAAAGGATAAAGAAAATAAGCAAGCTGAAAAACATGTTCATAAGCAAATACGGAAACGGGGATCTTGAAGCCCCTAAACCCGGTACAGATAATGAAATACGAATGGATATATTAGATATGGTTTTTATGGGGGATTACGGAAAAACCGCAAGCTATGACGAACTTACGGCAACAGGGCTCTCGGAGGGGTTTTATGCGGCAAGACGCGCACCCTCGGCTTTGAACAGACAGCCATGGAGATTTATACTTGACGGGGGAACGGTGGCGCTTGTTATTAAAAAGGATGAGTATACTAATATATATGAGGCTCAAATTGCTGCCGGCGCTGCAATGCTTAATTTTGCAGTTGTTATAAGCGAACGCATATTTGATGTCAAATGGGAAATGGGGGCGGCAGATTTTAAATACAATATTCCCGACGACAGTTTTATAATTGCACATTGCAGAGTTTAAGGCTCTCGGATGTTGGATATATAACGGCATTTTTAACGGCTTATAATGATTTTTGCCATAAAAGAGTTTTTAACGGTATTCATATATTATTAGTTTATAAGACGGACTATGTCGGTTTATGATGAACTGCATGCATAATACTATAAATGGGCTTTTGAGATCAAGGCGCCGTTATTGTTTGGGCGATCGACATAATTCCTCCTTGCGTTGGTGACTGTCATTTGGCGCAATACTTTGCAAAGCAAAGCTAGTGTGTTATACGCTCTGCGGCCTGTAGGGAGAGTGCAATTGTATTTGTGGCGGGCAAGATAATTGAATCAGCAGAAAAATATAACTTTGATTGTGTGATGTTGAGCCGCAAGATCAGAACGGGTTTCACCAATAGATAAGACGTATATGAAGCTTACATCCATTGTCCCGCACTTGTGCTTGTGGATATAGTGTTCCGAAATGTGGTTATAACATTGAAAAATCAGATGGATTTTTTTCTCAAAATTGAAATTGAGGGAAGCCGTTTTGAAACGCTCCCGTCTTGATTGCCTGTCGGCAAATGCGGGCAGGGCTGTCAACGGCGGCGCATTTTATATGCGCCGTTTATTTTGATGTTGACCGGATCGACTGGCTTTGTCATCTGATCAACAAATAGGAACTTATTTTAATCATCAAATCCAAGCTGCTTCAAATATTGATAATTATTGGGGTTCTTCCCAACAAAAACTGATTTTTGATTTGTCAATAAAAATTTTTCTAATCCTATTTTTGTGTCAAGTTCTGCTACTCTCTTGATTGTGCTGTCTATGTAAGAAGTAATCTCATTAAATAATCCATAATCAATACCATAAACATTAAAACTTTGAGGCCTAAAACCAAAACTTAAAATCCCGTTTCTTTCCATATCAGATGAATTTATTGCAAAAATACTCGTAACGATTTCTAAATTTACCCATTCGCCTTTTTTATTGTGATGAGACGACCAAAAACCCAACTTACACCGAAGATTGCTTCCTTTCCACCGTAACTCTCTTTTGGATTTTATATATTGAAGTTTCTCACTTTGATAGTACCGCCCAAGTTCATTACAGACAGCCTGAAAAATATCCTTGGGCGAGTTATACAGAAAGTTAGAGTAGAGAATACTATTTACTTCCCATTTCCACATATCTTGTTTTCTCCAATTCTGATTTGCCTTTGCGTTCATTGTATCATAGCGGTGTTATAAAGTCCACGGAAATGTTATATGGCCGTTAATGATTATGTTCGGAAAAAGCCTTATACTTCAAGGGGGTTAGGCGTAGAACACAGAACACAGCAGAATACGTCTGCCCTTAAAAATACGCTTCCAATTGTTAAAGTTTCCTTTGCTGTACTTGTGTGAAAAAGATATAATTATAATGACAGATGAAAGACTGCCAAAACCGTTGCCTGTGTAGTCCAGTGTAAAGGGTGGTTTATCTGAATGTCAACATTTTGCGGCAGGATTTTAAGTTTCTTCTTTAAGTGCATGATTACATTTTTATAGGCGAAATAGATACTTGAATTTTTAAAATATACGGTTTAATTTTTTGAATTATTTTTAAAATATGAAGTTAATCTTTAAGTTTTTTATCTGAAAATATTTTTTATTTCAATGAACCATTTTGTTTCTTCATGAAAAATAAATTTTTTGTTTCCCCTTATAAGACATTCATAGCGAATTCCCTGCCCGCCGGCTTTTAGGCTGGCGGCGCGGCGCTTTTTAAGAACTTTATCTATGGGGTATACTCTGCCGTCTTCCCATTTAATTGATTTGGGCGTAATTTCTCCGTTTTTATCAAAAACAGCTTCAACTTCTACATATACTTTCCTATATGGATTAATCAATATATCACCTTCATTTTTTATTTTATAAAACCGACAGGGTGTATTATATGATCGGTTTTTGGATTGATATTTGATATTCTTGGATTTGTAAGCATTACAGCCCTTTGTATGCTTGAATGCCCAAAGCGATTTCGTATAATGTCAATAGACTTTTCAAGCTTTTCATTTTTTTCCATGGCTATAAATTCATTAAGGCATGAGAGCTGGCGTTCGTTTGCGCCGATAAGGCCGCATGAACGTATACTTATACTTCTCAATGGGACAGCCGGTTTATTGACGCTATAAAGCAAAAATGCTTTTTTAAATATTTCTTCAGAGCTGTTTGTCGGAAATCCTAATTTCCCCTGGCGTTCAAATGAGCATAAATTTTTATCCCGCAGGCCAATCTGCACTGTTTTGCACTGAAGGTTACTTTCCCTTAAACGTGACGCTACGCTTTCGCTTAATACATACATTGTTATTTTCACATCTTCAGGATCCGATACGTCGTAGGGAAGGGTTGTGCTGTTTCCTATACTTTTTACATCGGGATGAGAATCTGCAAATGCTACGGGCGAGTTTTCAAGACCGTTGGCAAACTGCCAAAGCATTATTCCGTTAATACCAAGTTCGCGTTTTAAAAGTTCCGGAGGAGCTTTTGCAAGGGAACATATAGTATCTATACCGTATTTTTTCAGTTTATTTTTTGTTGATGATCCGACGCCGAGAAGATCGCCTACGGGGAGCGGCCAGACTTTATCGCGGTAATTCTCTTTTGTTATAACTGTTGTTGCGTCGGGTTTTTTCATATCGGATCCTAGTTTGGCGAATACTTTATTAAAACTTACGCCTATTGAAACCGTTACGCCAAGTTCATATTTTATACGTTTGCGTATTTTATCTGCAATTTCTTTGCCGTTTCCGAAAAGGCTGACGCTGCCTGTAACATCAAGCCAACATTCATCTAAGCCGAAACTTTCGATTTTATCAGTATATTCGCAATATATTTCTTTTGCCATTTTTGAATATCTCAGATATTTATCATATGAAGGAGACACAAAGATAATATCAGGACATTTACGTTGGGCCTCCCAGAGGGTATCGGCCGTTTTAACGCCGAATTTCTTTGCAATGTTGTTTTTGGCTAATATTATGCCGCGTCGTTTTTCGGCGTTTCCCGCGACGGCTACGGGCCTGTCCCTTATACAAGGGTTGTAAAGACATTCTACAGAAGCGTAAAAGTTATTAAGATCAGAATGAAGTATTGTCCGTTCCATATAAAACTCACTCCCTAAAAAAAGAAAATATGTTCTGTTTAATATTGTATATCGAAAATATATTCTATTCAATAGGTAAATGTTTCCATTAAATGTATTTTTATGATAAAGAATCATTTTATATAAAATTAATAGTAAGGATTCGGGCGGGGTACATATTTTTGATGAATATAATAGATTTTTGTATAATAATGTGATAAAATAATTAAATAAAAAATTTAATGTTATTTTATTATTATTTGCAACGTGCCAAGGAGGTAAAATATGAGGGCTAACGCTGTTGGAACAAGGGAAAATATAATTGTTATCGATAAAGCGGAATTTGGCGGCATGACTGTTGAAGTTTTGGAATATCAAAAACTTTTGGGAACGACTAATATAAATTCCGCTGTTGATATGTACTATATGGCAAAGCAAAATATTCGTGCCAGGCAGATTGCAGTATATCTGAATAAAGATTCGGTTAAGATAGAACCCGGAGCCATGAGTTATTTTCAGGGAAATTTGGAAATGGTTTCAGGCGTTACCGCAAGGAATGTATTGGGACGCATGGTTTCCGGGGCGGTAACGGGAGAAAGAGTTGCGCAGCCTGAATATAAAGGCAGCGGCATGATCGTTTTGGAGCCTTCTTTTAAACATTTTATTGTGCTTCAAATGGAACAGGAGCATATAATTGTCGATAAGGGAATGTTTTATTGCGCCCAAGGAAGCATTGAAGTAAGCCCTGTTATGATGAAGAATGTTTCTTCCGGCCTTTTAGGAGGGGAAGGTATATTTCAGATTTCTCTTAAGGGCAGCGGGATTGCAGTTCTGGAATGTGCGGTTCCCAGCAGTGAAATTGACGTTATAGAAATGGAAAACGATACGCTGAAAGTTGACGGCAATTTTTCAATACTTCGTTCGGGAAATATCGATTTTACGGTGGAGCGTTCTGCAAAAACGCTTGTTGGTTCCGCTGTGAGCGGGGAGGGCCTCGTTAATGTTTACAGAGGCACCGGAAGCGTTTGGCTTGCGCCTACTTTAAAGGTGTATGACGCTGTAAATCAAGCTTCATATTTAGGCGGAAATGTAAAGTCAGTTAATACAAACACAAGCAAGTAACAGCCTTTATATTATTATGGTTAAGGCAGCGATTTAATCAAGACCGGAATATCTGTACTTTATAAAAACAATAGCTGCATACAATATAAAAATGAATTAGCATGATTTAATTAGAGATTCAAAGATTAATTTTTGCAGAAAAAATAATTATTTTAGCGCTGTAATTTGCTGGATTTAAAATTTAGCTATATATGGCGCTTTTTAAATTTATTATCGGAAAATATAGACGTATGCTGTAGTGTGACAAAAAAGTTTAAATTGCGTCGTGCCTGTGATATAATTATTAATGTTGTTATGGGATTGTGGGTTTATTGGATTGTGTTGGTGAAATAAATGTTTTTTGTGTTTGAAAATCAAGAAGAGGAAAATAAGTTTTTGTATTTATATTATAAATATAATAAGCTTTTATACAAATATGTATATGACATTTTAAAGAATAAAGCTGATACTGAAGACGTTCTTCAGATGACTTATTTTAAATTGTCTAAGAACATGGGAAAAATTATGAATTCCAACGATAGGAAATGTGTTAATTATTTGATAACGATATCTGTTAATACTGCTATAAGCATTTATAACGAACGCAAAAACAAAGGCAGCAATTTAAGCTATGACGAAGTTTTTGAAAATGTTATAAGCGACGGCTTTGGAGACGCTTACAGGCATTTTGAATACAGCAGGCTTCTTGATAAAATAGAAGCGCTTGATGAAGAGTTAAGGCTTCCGCTTATATTAAAATTTGTTTATGGGTATTCGATTAAAGAAATATCCAAAGAGCTTAAAATATCCGAGGCAAATGTTGGCGTCAGGATTTTCAGGGCTAAGAATAAACTAAAGAAGTCTTTGGCGGAGTGAGGTGGTTCTAATGTCTGAAATAAATAAAGACGACGATATGTTTGAGGAAATGCTTGCAAAGGCGTTGGGAGAATATGTTGAAAAGTGCGGCGAGAAATACGAAAACGAACTTAACGCAATTCCGCAGCCCGAGTATTCAAAAGGTTTTGAAAAGAAAATAAAAAAGATAATAAAGGAAAATTCGATTTCAAAGGGCGTATGGTACAAAAATCGTACGGTGAAATTTGCAGCTGTTATTTCGCTTATATTGATTTTCAATATACAGTTTATAAGCAGTATAGACGCTGATAAATTCAGGTTTATAACGAAATATTTTATTGAAGATAACGACAGTACAAAAATTTCATTCGGAGAAAACACTTTGAACTATAACTTTGAGGAAATACCCGTAGGATGGGATTACATAAGTTTGCCGCAGTATATGCCGCCCGGTTACAAAGTTGACAAATACAGTATTGATGATAATGTTATATACATATACTATAAAAACGGCGCCGATACAGTTATATTTATGCAAAGCAGAAATATAGAAAGCGGCGTTAACATTGATAATGAAAATTCAAAAATTAAAACTGTGAGCGTAAACGGCAAAGAAGCATACATAGTTGAAAACGGTGAAAGAAATATACTTGTTTGGGATGACGAAAGGTATTTATATAGTTTATTGGGCGGCTTGGACAGGGATGAGCTTGTTAAAGCGGCTGAAAGCTTAAAACGTATGGACAGCAAATAAAAGACCGGTTTCTGTTATTAATAATAGCAGAAACCGGATTTTTTATATTTTTTTATATTTTTTGTAAAAAAATACGACTTTTTGGAGTTTAAATATAGAACGCGTTCAAAAATACAATTTTTATTAATGAGGAGAGAGTTATTGTGAAAAAGAAATTCGGTTTGATTTTATTGGCTTTGACGATGTGCATGGGCAGCATAGCCCCGGTTTATGCTGCGGCAAATCAAAATACTTCAACTGTTATAAAGCATGTCGATCCGAGGTATAAAGACATACAGATGATTATAACAAGCTTTGAAGTGCTTCCGAGCGGAAGGGCTGAATACGGCGCGCAGATATTTACAACTTCTGGATATAAAATCCGTGTAAGAGGAGAGATTGAAGAATGGCGAAACGGAGAATGGGTAAGCATTTATTCTGATACCCGTTCTGAAAAAGTAAGGGATATGTCGTATAATGGATATACAGTTGTAGATCCTGACGGAGACTACAGAATGAAATATACGATTACTGTTTCATACGGAAGCGGAAGCGTTGAAACTGTAACGGAATATCACTATGCAAACTAAAAAAGCATTTAATCGGAAATATACCGATACTGCATATTATAATTAAAAATTTAATTTAAACTGGGATGGTATGTCTATATGAAAGAATTTATTTCGGGCAATATTAAGCTTATTAATGAAACGTTGGCGATAATTTTAAATGGTTCATATGAAATTAATGGGAAAACAGTGAAATTGAAATTAAAAAAAGACCAAATAACTGAAAGTACAGTTTATTCAAACGAGAAAGTTAATAGGCTGATTAACTATCCAGTTTATCAAAACCCTATTTCATCGGAAAGATGCCAATTTTCTGTTGAGAATAAAGATTCATTTGAAGTTGCTTTGGATGTTATAGACAGTGATTTGTTTAAGTCTGATAAAAATGCAAATAATGTTCTTGTCTTAAATTTTGCAAGCCCCATATATCCGGGCGGAGGAGTGCTGTTTGGCGAAAAAGGGCAGGAAGAGGATCTGTGCAGGAGAAGTACGCTTTTAATTTCGCTTTTGGGTAAGGGCGCAAGAAGCATGTATGAGTACAACAGAAACAACATGTCTTTTACTGCTTCGGACTATATGGCCGTTTCTCCGAATGTAGAAATTATCCGAGGGGAAAATATGGAACTGCTCGACGATACGAAGATTGTATCCGTTTTGACCGCTACAGCTCCGATAGCGATAGAAGGGTTGCAAAATATTGAAGAGGAAGAACTTGAAAAACTTATTTTTAACCGTATTTTGGGAATGCTTCGAATTGCAGTTTCTAAAAAATACGAATATCTTGTTTTAGGAGCATGGGGATGCGGGGCATTTGCAAATGATGCCGATGTTATCTCACGCCTTTTCAAAAAGGCGTTTGAATATGTGGACAGCAGTTTGGAAGGAAACGGCTCTTTTTTTAAAAAAGTTGTGTTTGCCGTACTTGATAATACGGAAGATCAATATAATTATAAGTGTTTTAAAAACAATTTCTAAATCTTTTAAGGGGTTAAAAGATAACCGGAGATAATTTTGTAAAAGCAAAATTCAGGATTAATAATAGCCCTCCGTAAATATTTTCGGAGGGCTATTTTTGTACGTCGGTAATTTGTGTGAGATTAGACGGCTGTAAAAATTTTGATTTAATTAAGATACGTATATTAATATTTCCGTATTATTGTTGACCAACGTACCTTCTTTCGGGAATTGGTTTGCAACGGTGTTTCCGTTGCCTACAATTTTATGTTTAAGTCCGTTTTTATTGATATATTCCAAAGCTTCGTCCAGAGGTAAGCCTGTGAAATCTTTAAGGGATATACCGGCGGAGTTTTCTGATTCCGGCATTTTTACAGACGGGGGTATTTCCATATAATCAATCAGGCCGAGCATTACTTCCCTGAATGCGGGAGCGGCCGTTGTAACGCCGTCGGAATATTCAAACGGTTTGTCGATTACAACCAGGGCGGCAACTTTAGGATTTTCGGCAGGCAAAAATCCCGCAAACGTTATTGTGTACAAATCATCGCCGCGCTTTCCCTGTTCGCCGGTTCCTGATTTTCCGGCTATATAATACCCGTCTATCTTTGCTTTTTTTCCGGTGCCGCTATCTATTACCGATTGAAGATATTTATTTACGATTGCGCAGGATTCCTTTGAAATAACTTTTCTGACGGTCTGAGGTTTATTTTCGAGTACGGCGTTTCCATATTCGTCAACTACTTTTGAAACAACATACGGTTTCATAAGACTGCCTCCGCTTGCAAGTACGGAAAATGCGGTTATAGCCTGAATGGGCGTGCAGTTGAACGACTGGCCGAAAGAGCTTGTCGCAAGTTCAACGGGACCCAATTCTTCACATTTATATAACAAGTTTATGCAGCTTTCCTCATGAGGAAGGTCTATTCCCGTTTTTTCACCGAAGCCGAAATCAGTTTGATACTTGTAAAATATACTATTGCCCATGATTTCGACAATGTCCATCATTGCCGAATTACAGGAATTTGATATTACCTCTTCGAGAGTTTCGGAGCCATGACCGCTGCGTCTTATGCAATGTATTTTTCTGTCCTCAACCTGTTTATAGCCGTTACAATAAAACGTCGATTCCGGCGTTATTATCCCTTCATCAAGCGCGGCGGCAATTACCATTGGCTTAAATATCGATCCTGGTTCAAAAGTGTTTGTGACATTGAAATTTTTCCACATGTTGTTTAAGTATTCCGACTGTTTTTCATAAGGCATATTATAAAAATTTTCTTCGGATACATTGTTTGGTTTTGATGGGTTATTCAAATCAAACTGGTTTGAGTCTGCCATTGCCAAAATCTCTCCGGTGTTTGGATTCATTATAATTACGGAGGCGGTTTCGCAAGGAAACTCTTCCATAGCGTTTCTTACACCGTTTTCGGCAATTTTTTGTATGTTTTGATCTATTGTAGTTACAATGGAAAAACCGTTTTTTGGGCTGTAGTTCTGGGGTATTGTTTTAGAGCCTTCAATTATTCTGAACTGCCTTCCGTCATATCCTTCAAGGGCTGAGTTGTATATTTTCTCAAGGCCGGAGATATTTTCTCCCTTTACGAAGCCTATAACATGCGCGGCAAGAGAACCGAAAGGGTACTTGCGTTTCTGCTTTTCTTCAAGCCAAACTCCTGTAAGATTTTGGTTTTCAATTTCCGTAGCTTTATCGTAGGACACATTTTTTGCAACGGGATAATAATATGTGTTATTAATTAAATTTCCTTCGCTGTCTTTTGACAGTATATTTTCAAGACTGCCGTTTTCTAGTGGCAATGTTTTCTCAAGTAAATTAAATATTTTGATTTGTTCTTTGTCGTTTAATTGTGAAATTGTAACAGGCTCAAGTATTACGCTATAGACCGGTACACTGACGGCAAGCTTAACTGAGTTCCTATCAAGTATTTCCCCGCGCCGCGCCGGGATTGTTTTGTCAAACCCTCCAAGGCTTTGGAGCTTCGACCGTGTTTCATACTCATTTCTGTAGCAGATTTTAAAGTATGCAACACGGCTTAAAAGGGCTGCAAATATAATTATAAATATGGCTGCCGTTATATTAAGTTTAAGTTTCATTATATCACCTCAATCTAATTATTACATTTGTAAGACTAATTAAGTATTACACTTGTAAGATATAATGTCAATACTTTAAAAGAAATTGACATATAATTTTTTAATGATATAATTATATTATTACATATGTAGGAGATGAATGTTTTGAAGGAAATGCCTAAAATATCAGAAGCCGAATATGAAATTATGAAA
The DNA here is from genome assembly GCA_024460105.1 of Anaerotignum faecicola. Classification (NCBI taxonomy): domain Bacteria; kingdom Bacillati; phylum Bacillota; class Clostridia; order Lachnospirales; family Anaerotignaceae; genus Anaerotignum; species Anaerotignum faecicola. Next base: position 267,103 of record JANFXS010000003.1, on the reverse strand, counting down.
GTAATTTGGGAGTGTGCCCCGATAAGCACAAACGATGTTGTAAAAAAGTTCGAGGGACAATCCGACTGGAGCCCTAAAACAATACAGACATTGCTTTCGAGGCTTGTTAAAAAAGGGGCTTTGGGATATGAAAAGCATAGCCGTGTTTTTGTTTATGTTCCGCTTGTTGAAGAAAATGAGTATTTGACTCATGAAAGCAGTTCGTTTCTGAAAAAATTTTATAACGGAGCATTAAATTCCATGGTGCTTAACTTCATAGAACAAGACAAATTAAGCGATAATGATATTAATGAATTGAAAAAGATACTTGAGAGCAGGAAGAAAGGTGCAAAATAATATGGTATGTTTTTTTGAAACGAGATATATTGAGAGCATTTTTATTGTCACTCTTATGATATTCGGCCTTTTGGCTGCTAAAAAGATCCTTAAAAATCATATATCGGCTGAAGGGCAGTATATAATGGGATATCTTCTTTTTATTATACTTTTACTGCCGTTTTTGCCTTACGGAATGTTTGGATTTGAAACGCCCGACATATTTGATTTCGGGATAAATAATATGCAGTATTCGCAAACCGGCGTAAGCGCGGCGGCTGTCGGAATTGAAAGCGTTTTAAAAGATTTTTCGGTTCCCGTTAATAGGGCTGATACATTGGATTTTGCGCCGTTTTTTATAGCCTTATGGGCAATAGGTGCGGCGGCTGTTTGCTATGTTATGGCCGTTTCGCTTAAAAAACTTGACAATATAAGAAAAAATTCAGAAGAAGCTGATGAAACAGTATATAATGTTTTAAATGAATGTAAAAATACTTTTAATATTAGCCGTGAAATAAAAATAGGCTGGTCAATGGTAGGTTCACCGATGATATTCGGCATTATTTCGCCTTTTATATCGCTGCCTTTAAAAATGAAAAATAAATTGTCAAATGATGAATTAAAGTTTGTTCTATACCATGAATTAAGCCATTATAAAAACAGGGACGTCCTAATCAATTATATAATTTGTATGTTTGAGATTATATATTGGTTTAATCCTGCCGTTTGGATTGCGTTTAAGAAAATGAAAACTGAAAGGGAAATTGTTTGCGACAGGGCCGTTTTGAACATAATTTCGGAAGATAATTATGCCGATTATGGAATGACTATTATTAATTTTATCGAACGTATACCCGGAAAAATTTCTTTTAATTTCGCCGCCGATATGGGCGGAAACAGGCCGGAAATATATAAAAGGATTGAAGCCATAGCGTATTTTACAAAAACCACTTTTTCATGCAGGATTAAAAATGCGGCGGCTTTTATTGCTATGTTTGTCTTAATAATATCACAGGCCTCAAGCATATCTGTCATGGCCATGGACAGCGTTTCTGAAAGCAAATCGGGAAATATTGTGAATGACGATTTAAGCGCATATTTTACCGGGTTTGATGAAGGCGCTTTTGTGATGTACAGCGCCGATGATGAAACTTACACTGTGTATAATGAAGAAACGGCAAGAAAAAGAGTTTCGCCCAATTCAACCTATAAAATATATAGTGCGCTTTTTGCCCTTGAAAGCGGCGTAATAGAAGGCAAAAATTCGGATATTAAATGGGATGGGAAACTTAATTATTTTGAAGAATGGAATAAGGATCAGGATTTGAATTCGGCAATGAAAAATTCTGTAAATTGGTATTTTGAAGAGCTTAACAAAAGGCTTGGTTTTGAAAATGTTAAAAGGTATTTTGGAAAAATCGGATACGGAAACTGCGATTTTTCCGGAGGAGAAGATGAATTTTGGGCTGAATCTTCTTTGAAAATATCGCCGTTTGAACAAGTTGATCTGCTTAAAAAGCTTTTTGATTACGATATGGATTTTGATGAAAGGAATATCGGCGACGTTATTAATTCTATCAAAATATCTGAAAACGGCGAAAACATATTGTATGGAAAGACAGGAACGGGAAACATAAACGGAAACGATGTTAACGGATGGTTTGTTGGATGCGTTGAAAACAGCGGAAGTAAATATATTTTTGCGGTTAACATAAGGAACAAAGAAAATGCCGACGGAGCCGAAGCGGCTAAAATCGCTTTAGAAATATTGGCTGATAAAGGAATTTATACTGAATAGCGGAACTTTTTAAACCTCTTATGCTTGAGAAGAAGTATAAGAGGTTTTTCTTGACAAACAAATATTACAAATGTAATATATAAATTATTACAAAAGTAATATTTATAAGGGGGCTTTATATGAACAAAATAAATTCATGCTTGATTAAAGAAAAGCGTTTATTCATTATGCTGGCAGCGGTGTTTTTTATGTTTTCTGCTGTTGCCGCCAGGCTGTTTTATTTGCAGATACTGACAGGGCAGGAGCATTTAAAAGACGTAAGAGCAAGTATAATGCGGACTGTTTCAGAATCTGCGCCACGCGGGAAAATATATGACAGAAACGGTATACCTTTGGCAGATAATTTGTCGGCATACAAATTAAAAATAGATTTAAGCGTAGACGTCAGCGGATTAAATGATATGCTTCTTAACATAATAAGGATACTTGATGAAAACGGGGAAGAATTTGTAGATACGTTCCCGATAAGCAACATTTATCCGTATGAATTTTTATTTTCAAGCGAAACAGCCGAAAAACGCTGGAAAACGGATATGGGTATGACAGGCGACGAATTAAATTTAAATGCGGCGGAAACCCTTGAATATTTCAGGGATAAATTTGAAATACCGAAAGGGCTGGAGCCGGATATTGAAAAAAAGCTGTTATCGGGAAGGGAACAGATATATATACAGCGTTACAGGAAGTATAATATGGTAACGCTTTCGGGAAAAGTCGGCTATAAAACAATTATGAAAATAGAGGAGCAAAAAAACTTGTTCCCGGGAATTTTTATTGAAGCGGAGGTGGAGAGAAACTACCCGCAAGGCGAAGCGTTTTCGCATATACTTGGATATGTCGGTTCGATTAATGATGAAGAACTTAAAGAAATGGAAGCTCATGGTTATACAATCAATGATAAAATAGGAAAAATTGGGATTGAAAAGGCATTTGAACTGATTTTAAGGGGGATTGACGGCAAAAAGGCCGTGGAAGTTGACGCATCCGGAAACAGGATAAATGAAATAAAAACAAGCGAACCGCAAAACGGAGGCGACGTGTACCTTACAATCGACAGCGTCTTACAAAATAAAGTATTTAATATACTGAAAGAAAATTTGAAAGACACTGTTATTAAAAGCATAAAAAGCGGTAAAATAACGCTGCGCGAACTATATGAATCAATGGAGAAGGGCGGCATGTTTTCCGCTGAAGAAATTGAAAGCATAAAAAAATTGTCTATGAACGAACTTATTGAAAAAATATCTTCCGATGAACTGAAAATAAATGAACTTAATGTTGATCCGTGTACAGGTTCGGTTGTTGTTATGGATGTGAATACGGGCGAAGTTTTGGCTCTTGTGTCATTTCCTTCGTATGACAATAATCAGCTTGTAAATGAATTTAATAATGAATATTATCAAAAGCTTTTAAAAGACAGCACGACGCCGCTGATAAACAGGCCGCTTATGGAAAGGAAGGCTCCCGGTTCCGTACTTAAAATGACGAGTGCGATCGCCGGGCTTGAAACAGGCGTAATAAATGAAAATACGGTAATATACGACAAAGGCATTTATAAAGATGCGGGAAAACCATATGCAAAGTGCTTAATATACTCAAGGTATGGAGCAACGCACGGAGCTACCGACGTTAGGAAAGCCATAGAAGTTTCATGCAACTATTTTTTTTATGAGTTGGCTTATCGTCTGGGAAATTCAAAAGAAGGTACAACCTTGGACTCAATAGAAATTTTTGATGAATATATGGAAAAATTCGGTTTAAATGATTATTCCGGTATCGAAATTGAGGAATCCAAACCTAAAATGGCAACTCCGGAAGCAAAGAAAAATGCAGTTGAACTGAATTATCCGGATGCTGCACAATCGCAGAAAGAATGGATGGACGGAGATTCGATAAGATGTGCGATTGGACAGTCATATAACAGTTTTTCAGCGGTAAATATCGCAAAATATATTGCGACGCTGGCAAACGGCGGAACAAGATACAAAACAACTATATTAAAAGCGGCCGCTCCCATAGGAGAAAGTATTATGTATAACAGTGCGGTCATAGAGGAAGAACTGGGCCTTAATGAAAAAAATACGAATGCCGTAAAGGAAGGAATGTACTTGGTAACACATGGAAGCTTGGGTTCTCTAAGGAATCATTTTAAAAGTTTTCCTATAGAAGTTGCGGCAAAAACAGGAACCGCCGAAGAAGCGAACAGCCGTCCTTCACATTCGTGGTTTGCAGGGTTTGCGCCATATGACAATCCTCAGATTGCGGTTGTGGTTATGATACCTTTCGGAGAATCTGAGTATTCTCCGTCTATAAATACTGCAAAGCAGGTTATCGAGGAATATTTTGGGATTAACAGAGAACCGGATACAAGCGGCATGTTTATAAATAAATTGGCGGAATAGGAGCGTTTATAGTGAGAAATTTTAAAATATTTTTTTTGTTTATATTTACAATATTTTTGTTCGGGTGTTCGGCGGATGAAGCTGAAAATGTTGAAACGCACGAAAACATGGAATATAACGGGATAGAGGAAAAACTGCAAAATTACCCAAAGCTTGACTCTTCAATAAAAGAAGATGTCAGGCAGATGTATTATTTATGGTGTGATTTTAATGAAAATATTTCGCAAAACAAGGATCCGTCGGAGGATTTTATAAATTCGGGATTTATTAATAAACTTAAAGAATTTTTTAGTTTAAAAGAAAGCCTTTCGATTGAACCTGACGATTTAGGACGTATTTTATCCCAGAATGATTTATTCCATATAGACAGGGAAACATATATTAACGGCAAAAAAATAAATGTGAGGGCCATATGCTATAACGCAGATATATTCGTACAGGCAGTAACTGACAAACCGATAAAATCAAAGTGGATTTTTATACAATATTGGACGGATAAAGACTTTAACTGCTATGTTTTATCGGATGGGGATTATTATTATCTGGATGATATTAAGCTTTATGAACATAACGGAAAACTCAATGCCCTCGTCTGCACTGAAACAACAGGTGAAATACCTCGGTCGAAAAATATTTGGTCTTTAAAATTTGAGGACGGTAAAATTCAGAAGGGAGATGCATTTGCTCAAAGAGATGAAAGCTTGCAGCCAGAAACATTCGGTATATGGGATATTAAATGGAGAGGAGATCTATTAAGCGTGTGCGTTGATATGGAAGATGTGGAATTCTCCTTTAATTCGCCTGTGTGTCGATTTGAAGGGAATAACATAAAATTTTCATATACCGAAATTGACGGCTCTATATACGAATTAGATATTATATATAATTATGAAAATGGAGCTTACGTTATTGTATAGAAGTGTAGGAGCAATAAAAAATACATATCCGGAATAATAAATTATGATTGCAGAAAGAGTCTATATATATAATGGAATTTGAGTACATTATCCGGATATTTTTTGAAAGCGGCTGAATGTCGGGATTTAAATCATATAATTAAAGACTGCTCTGTAGGTTTGATTTTTGGGGATTACATATGCAGGGATGATTTATTTTTTCGGATTACAGCGGTTGAAGTTGTTTTTGTACACGTTATAAAATGGTTTTCGGCCAAATATTATAATTAAGATTCCGTATTCTGTATTTAAAGGCGCGCCTCGTGATTTTGCACGGCGCGCCATTTTTATATTTATGCAGCGTATATTAATTAAGGCATAATTACGAAAAACAAAAACAGTATTTTGTTTACATTTGTGAATTTTTGGAATATAATTAAATAATAATTATTATTATTTAAGAATGAGGAGGTTTTTATATTGGCAATTTATAAATGCAGTATTTGCGGATATATATATGATGAAGAAAAAGAAGGCAAACCGTTTAGCATGTTGGAGAAATGTCCTATCTGTAATGCCCTGCCTGAAAAATTTATTAAAGTTGAAACAGAGCCTGAATCGGAAATACCCGTTGTTTTAAATGAAAATGAGATAAGCGGGCTTAATTATCCGAAAGAATATGAAAGGCATGATGAAACGTGCCGTTATATGGAAGAAATACATCAAATGGCCCGCTCCGGAAGTTCCATTATAGACGCCATGGGAACAAAAATGCCTATGCCGGACTGGGATGATATACTTATTTTAGGCGCGCAGCTTAATCCGCCGCCTCTTGATGAACATGCCCCTGTAATGACAACTACAGTTATTGGAAAAAATGCAAAAAGGCCTATGATTATAGACAGCCCGGTGTACATTTCACATATGTCTTTCGGAGCGTTGTCAAAGGAAACGAAAGTTGCGCTTGCAAGGGGAAGCGCTATGGCAAAAACGGCAATGTGCAGCGGAGAAGGAGGAATACTTCCCGAGGAAATGGAAAGCGCATATAAATACATATTTGAATATGTGCCAAATCTTTACAGCGTCACTGATGAAAACTTGAGAAATGCAGACGCTGTCGAAATAAAAATAGGCCAGGGCACAAAACCGGGAATGGGCGGTCATTTGCCTGGAAGTAAAGTTACGCCTCAGATAGCCGAGATAAGAAACAAGCCTGTCGGAAAAGATGTAATAAGCCCTTCAAAATTTCCGGGGATAAATACAAAGGAGGATTTGAAAGCTCTTGTTTCGGAACTTAGGAAGAGGACTGACGGCAGGCCGATTGGAATAAAAATTGCAGCGGGCCGTATTGAAAAGGATTTAGAATACTGCGTATTTGCCGAGCCTGATTTTATAACTATTGACGGAAGGGGTGGAGCTACAGGGGCAAGCCCTAAAATAATAAGGGACTCTTCAAGCGTTCCTACGATATATGCTTTATATAGGGCGAGAAAATATCTTGATTCTGTTAAATCAGATATTTCTCTTGTTATAACGGGAGGGCTCAGAGTTTCATCTGATTTTGCAAAGGCTATAGCAATGGGAGCCGACGCTGTTGCCATTGCCTCGGGGGCGCTTATTGCCGCAGCCTGCCAGCAGTACAGGATATGCGGAAGCGGCATGTGTCCTGTAGGGGTGGCAACTCAAGACGAAGAACTCAGAAAAAGGTTTAAAGAAGACGCCGCCGCTGTGCGCGTTGCAAATTATCTGAATGTTTCTCTTGAAGAATTAAAGACATTTGCCAGAATAACAGGCCACAGCAATCTCCATGATTTGAGCGTCGAGGATTTATGTACTGTCAGCAGGGAAATTTCCGAATTTACGAATATAAAGCATGCATAGATTAGGCCGATGATGTCCGTATCATACGAACGGTTTTTCAGTATTAATGTATTGTTTATAATGAAAAGGACGTTAATAATATTTTTATCGGATATGTACAAAAGTTTGTTTGACTTGATTTATTTAATTGCGGAATATTTCCGGTTGTCAGGGCAAAGTACGTTTCCGAAATAATTTTATAAGCTGTGGATAAATTAATCGGCGGCTTTATAAGAGCAATATTTTTATAAGTTTATTGTGCAGATCTTTATTAAAGCCGCGGTTTATATCCGTATTGTTATGGTTGAATTTGAAGGGCTGATATAAGGGGGTTTTTGGATATTTTATATTACAAAATTTCCACGTATGGGATTTTTGCAATATAAAAGTACAGTTTACAAGGGACTACACAGGGTAGGTATCTGACGGGAGGGGTGCCGCCAGTCAGATTTTCCATGTGATGTTCAAGCTGTCGCTTGTGGCGGCTATGGTGGTGATCATCAAATCCACCACACGCCGCTTGTCATCAAAAGATACATTCTCCCAGGTATCGAGGTAGCCGGAAATCTGGCTGACCTGTTCCGGGCTGATGGCCTCCACAGTCAACTCCGCTATCCTTGCCAGAAGTTCCTGCTTGCGCCCGTCCAGTTCCGCTATCTTCACATTCACATAGGAGAACAGGACATTGTTTGCCCCCGTCAGACTGTCCACCAGCTTTTCAATCTCGCTGTCTACATGGGCAAGTTCCACTTGCAGGGCGGTGATTTTCGGGTTTGCCTTTGCCGCTTTCTTTTTTCCTGTCAGCGTCTTGTAGCTTGCCAGCTTCTTTACCATCTGCTGATAAACAACCGCTTCCAGTTCCGAAGTGATGATTTTCCCACAGCCAGGACAGCTTTTATTGTCCAGCCGTTTCGTGCAGCGGAGATACTGTTTGCCGGAGGGATTGTAGATACTCATAAGAGCATACCCGCAATTCCCGCACTTGATTTTTCCTGCCAGCCATGTGTGGGTGGCTTTCCGGGCAGACTGGATTTTCATGTTGTTCATCAGCTTCTTGCGGCAGGTCAGCCAGGTGTCGGAGGGGACGATACCCTCATGGGGAGCCAGTACCAGCATTTGGTCTTTTAAGTCGTTTTTCTTGCTGGCCTTTACATCTCGCCCTTGATACAGATAGCAGCCGTTCATGCCCGTAAAATCGGCAACGTCATTGACGATGACTGTACCTTGACTTTTGAAAAATTCGTACACATCAAGGTCTGCCTGCACATAGACAGGATTGCGTAACATCTGCGCCAGCGTGGGGCGTATCAGCTCTTTGCCATGGAACAAAATCCCCTGTTCGGCAAAGTACCGGGTAATGTCCCCGTAGGAAGTTGTGGGCTGGGCGTACATCTCAAACATCAGCCGGATATTGGCCGCTTCCTCCGGGTTTACCACCAGCTTCTTTGTGTTGATACCGTCCATCTTGATAGGCTCCGTATGGAAGCCGTAAGGGGCTTTCCCGCCCATCTTAAAGCCCCGCTGACTGCGGGAGTAGTAAGCGTCCGTTACCCGCTTCTGTATCGTTTCCCGTTCAAGCTGGGCGAACACGATACAGATATTCAGCATGGCCCGTCCCATCGGCGTGGAGGTATCAAACTTTTCCGTAGAGGACACAAACTCCACATTGTACTGCTGGAACAGCTCCATCATGTTGGCAAAGTCCAGAATGGAACGGCTGATACGGTCGAGCTTGTAAACCACGACCTTTGCAATCAAGCCCCGCTTGATGTCCCGCACCAGTTCTTGAAACTTCGGACGGTCTGTGTTCTTGCCGCTGTACCCTTTGTCTGTGTATTCCTTGCAGTTACCGCCTTTCAACTCGTATTTGCAAAATTCAATCTGGCTTTCAATGGAAATGCTGTCCTTTTTGTCTACCGATTGTCTTGCATAGATTGCGTCTATCCGATTGTTCATATTGTCGCTCCTTTTCTTAAAAAAGAAACGGAGCTGCTGACAGTTCTATTATACCGCCAGCAGCCCCGCAAATCAATGATGGGTTTGGAAAACCTTATGTCCCGGCTTCCTCACTCTCCCGCTTGTCGGCGTACTTGCGGAACACCTCATAAAGCTGCTGTTCCAGTTCCCGGCGTTTGGCTGCTTCCTGTTCCGGCGTGAACACCGGGGAGAGATTTTCCAGTGTGATTTCCTTTCCCTGAAAAGTCACGATTTCGATTTCCTTTTTGTATCTGATATTACTTATAAGATCACCTTTCCTTTCCATGCTGCCGCTGTTGCCGTTTCAGTTCCGCTAAAATCTCCGGCGGGATACGGTCAACCAGCCGCCGCATATCGTCCAGTTCGCTTTTTAACTTCGCCCGTTCCATCGTGTCATTCATCTTGCCTTTTTCGCTGGCCTTTGCCCTGACTTCCAGCTTTTCATTTTCCGCTAACAAGTCATTGATTGTGACCTTGTATTTTTTCAGTTGCCCGGAGAAGTTCTCCATCTGCGGAAACCACTTTTTCAGCATGGAGAGGGCTTCCTCTTTCTTCTTTCCGGCGTTCAGCGGGGTAATGCCGGAGAGAACCGCTTCAATGGCCCTCGCCTGTTTGGAGAGGTTGACCGCCTGTTTGAACAGCCGGGTGGGGATATGCTTCCGGCCCGTCTTGCTGGCGCTTTCCCCACGCTCCAGGTCGGGGTACTGCTCCACCATACAGGCGTGAAAATCGTCCTGCCACTTCGTCAGATTGGCCCGGTTGCCGATAATTTCTTTGGCGCACAGGCGGTTGTCCTTTGTCAGCGGCACAAAGACCAAGTGCAGATGGGGCGTTTTTTCATCCATGTGTACCATAGCCGAAACGATGTTCTCCCGGCCCACCCGGTCAATGAGGAAGTCCGCCGCCCTCTGGAAGTAGGCCGCTATCTCCTTTGGGGACTTGCCCTTGAAAAACTCCGGGCTGGCGGTAATCAGCGTGTCCACAAACCGAGTGCTGTCCTTGCGGGTGCGGCATCTGGCCTGCTCGATGCGGCTCTGAATGAAATGGTAGTAGCGGCCATCCGGCTTGACGATGTGGAAATTGTACTTGCTCCGGCTGGTGTCAATGTCCGGGTTGCTGGCGTACTGCTCCTTTTTCCGTTCATGGTGGGCTTCCAGCGGCCCCGCCGGGTGGCCCTTGTGCTTCTCAAATCGCAAAATTGCGTGTTGTGCCATTGAACTCCTTTCCCCATTCCATTCCTTTCCGGCGGGTTTTCCCGCCGAAAATATCTCTGATAGGATTGGAATGGAATGAATGTAAATAGATGGTTTTAATCTCTGTATTTCTATATACCGTCAGATTTCCGTACTTCAAGAGGATTGATTTTCGTACTCGCCAAGTACGGTTTTCAGCCCTCCGGCGTACCATAACCGGATTTCTTGAAGTCGGTGTTTGGAACCGCTTCATAGGATTTCGGGTAAATGCGGTTGGGTTTTCCACAGCCCTGTTTCTGGATTTCCACCAGCCCCGCATACTGCAACTCCCGCAGGGTGTTGACCGCTTTCTGCCGCCCGCAGCGGAGCAAAGCGACCACCTCGCAGATGGGGTAGTACAGGTAGACCCGCCCGTACTCGTCCGCCCAGCCGTTCTTCCGGGACAACTCCGCCCGGCGCAGGACAAAGGCATACAGCACCTTCGCTTCGTTGCTCAAGGGCTGGAATGTGGGTGCTTCAAAAAGGAAATTGGGGAGCCGGGTGAAACTGAACGCCTTTTCCGGCTGGTGAATATAAATCGTGTTTGTCATAGCGTGTTTTGTGGACGGTTAGAGGCCCGTTTTCCGGGGCGAATGATAAATGATACCAGCCGCCCCGGTTGAGGGCTTGCGGAGCCTTGCAAATCAAGGCTTTTCCCGCTCTTAACTGTCCACAGCAGACCTCCTTTTCCGTTCACTTTCTGTTTTCTGCCGCCTGTGAACTCTGGCGGCGCAGTCCGGGCAGTATTTGCCCCGGTTGGACTTCGGGACGAACACACCGCCGCACTCCGCACAGCGTTTCAAGTCCCTGTCCCGGTAAATCTCCGCTTCCAGCGTCCTGTCCAGCGGCAAGACCGCCCAGCGGAACCACTTGCAGCAGACGGAGAACGAAATCATCTGCGGACAGGCGCAGGTGTCGCCATCGTCCAGCGCAAGGCAGTTTCCGTCCTCGCAGTTGCAGCACTCCCGGCGTATCAGGCCGCTGGCTCGTCTCTTCTGGGGCGGGGTTATGCGGTAGGGGGAGCCGTCCGGCCTGTGTTCCAGCGGCGGCAGGTGTTGATAGGGTCTTTTGCTCATGCGTCCCTCCGTTTTCTTTGGCGTGTTCTGTTTCCAAGGTGCTTGTCCATCGATGAACTATCCCAAGTCTACACCTTTTTGACCGCCTGTGCCGTATATCCAAGAGGTAGGAAATCAGCCTGAAAAACTCCCTATTTCCACGCTCTCGGATTTGTGATATAATCAAAAAAAGATAAAAGACAAATTCAGGTTTCTGGTCTTCTTGCACAAAATAAAGGAGGAGCTATTATGCAAATTGTTTATATTCCAAGCGAATCAATGTCTGTTCAAGGTAAAAAAGATGAAATCTATAAAAGATATGGGAAAGACTGGAATATTAGAGAACAGGGAGGAGGTAACGGAAATTGGTTGTTGACCAGAAAAAGTGATGTGCTTGTAGATGGAAAAAGTTATCGTACTTTTGTACTTGAACACTACGGTAAATCCAAGCTGACAGCGAAGCTTGTTGATAAATTTCGTGAAGATGTAGCAAATGGTAAAATAAAACTGTAAATGCCTATGCCGTTATGCTATGAGCATAGTACATAGCATAACGGCTTCTCTTTCGTTGAGCTAGCAAGGAGGGTGAATATGTCTTTATCCATACAAGAGCGATTAAAAGACCTACGTGTGGAGCGTGGCTTGACGCTGGGGCAGCTTGCGGAGCAGACCGGGCTTTCCAAGTCTGCGCTGGGCAGTTACGAAACGGAAGACTTCAAGGACATCAGCCACTATGCCCTTATCCGGCTGGCGAAGTTTTACGGTGTGACCGCTGATTATCTGCTGGGGCTGTCTGAAATGAAAAATCACCCAAACGCCGATCTTGCAGACCTGCGTTTGAGTGATGAAATGATTGACCTGCTGAAAAGCGGGAGGATAGACAATACCCTGCTGTGTGAGCTGGCGGCGCACCCGGATTTCCCCCGGCTGATGGCTGACCTTGAAATCTATGTGAACGGAACGGCACTGAAACAGGCGCAGGGTGCAAACGCCATAGTGGACACGATGAGCGCAACTGTTATAAAAAAGCATAATCCTGGCATGAGTGATACGCAGTTAAGACAGCTTATCACCGCCCATATTGATGAGGACGAGTTTTGCCGCTATGTGATACAACGGGACATAAACGGGATTGCCCTTGCTCTGCGGGAAACACACAAGGACGATTTTTTCAGCGTCCCAGAGGATAACCCGCTAAAAGAAATGCTGGAAACTGCTGGTGAAATCGTCAGCCAGGACAGCGACACGGAACAAGCGTACTTGGCGTTTATCTGCAAACGGCTCAAGCTGAATTTTAGGAAGCTGTCAGTAGAAGAACGGAAGTGGCTGAAAAAGATTGCGGAAAAATCCGACTTGCTGAAGAATCCAAAACCGCAGAGAGGACGAAGATAAAAAATGCCTGAACGGCGGTTCTGGTTTTTCAGAACCACCATCCAGGCATTTTGTTTAGTAATAGAAAAAGGTGCAGTTGATTATTGCGTATTGTCAATCTCTCTCAAACCGGGTAGTAAAAATACGGCAAGCGCAACGATGATAATGCCAATTCCGCAAATGACAAACCATTTCTCAACTCCCAGCCGCTCCGCCAGAGGCCCGGAAATGACAAGGCCAAACGGCATGGCGAGGGAAGCGGCGCTTGTCAGTAGAGAAAAAACTCTCCCCAGATATTCTGGTTTGACCGTTTCTTGAAAAATCGCATTTTGCACACCGTAAAATGGAGCGGAAATTCCCATAACAGTACAGCACACAACAAAGACAAGAAATGCGTCTGGCGGCAAAAGCCCGGAGAGCATATTGCTAACGCCCATCAGGAGAACGGAAAGACCGATGGTGTACCGCCGTTTCTTAAAACCGCCCCAAATGCTCAGAATGACTCCGCCAAGCAGCATACCAACCGCAAAAGCAATTTCAGCGGCAGAGGCATGGGCCGGTGTTCCTTTGAAGTATGACATACAGATGAGAGGAAAAAGCGTACTGATTGGCATATAAAAGAACATATAAATTACACCAATCCAGAGCAGAGCAAAGAGGCCCCTGTTTTGCTTTAATACCACATACCCCTCTTTCATATCCTGTAAAAACTGTTGTCTTTTCGTTTCTGGACATAGTTCAGGCGTTGGTATGGACGAAATCGCAACAGTCACACAGGCAAGGATTGCACCCACAATATCTAACAATATAATTGCATTAAGAGGCCAAACAGCATATAAAAACGCTGCGGCAGCTGGACTGATAATCGCACTTACTGCTTGCATGGTCTGCGTGTAACCAGCGCATTTTGTAAGTTCCTCTTTTGGCACAATCATAGGTGTTGCTGCGCTGAATGCTGGAGAATGAAAAGCAGTTCCCGCACTTCGGATTAACAGGACAACCATAATAGACCATACGGGCAATTCCATGTAAAACGCCACCAGCGCCAGAATACCGCCAGCGGCGGCAATTATCAAATCCGCACCAATCATTACGCTTTTACGGCTGTGCCGGTCAACAAAAGCACCTGCAAACGGGCCTAAACAGGCTTGCGGCAAAAATCCAATCAGTGTTGCCGCCGTCAATATGATTGCAGAATTAGTTTTCGCAACCAAATAAAAGATAATGGCCATTTGCAAAATACCGCTGCTAATAAAGGATATTGCTTGTCCGGCAAGAAGTGTAAAATAAGTTTTTCTCCATGAATTGTTGTTTTGGGTCATAATGCGAACCTCCTTTTTTATTGCATTGTTCCTTTGTTTCTGCAATAAAAAGCAGGCGTTGTCCCACAGAGAGGGCAGACGCCTGCATAACAACAAAGCACGAAAAAACACCACGATACAGTTCAAAGACTGCTCGTGTCAAACCTACGTGTTCCTTTGCATACGCACGCAAAAAAAGCCCACCATCATGTGGAAAGGTACTTCTACTTTTTATTGCTTATTAGCGTACACAAATTAACACACGTAAGCCTCCTTCCAATCTCAAACTGTCGCACAGTATAACACACATCCGATAGACTTGTCAACCATTTTTAACCTTGTTTTCCATCTTGTTTTTCCATCTCTTACGGGCAGTAGCAAAGCCAGGCGAGCCAGTCAACGGTCAAGATGAACGGCGCTTTCAGCGCCGCCGTTGACAGTCTCGCCCGTCTTTGCTAATGGGTAATCAAGGCGGGAAAGCCATTTTAGGGCTTTCCCGCCCATTTCAATTTTGGGAGAAGAAAGGCCCCAAAATGAACGAGTGCGGCCAAACACTTTTAGGGATTGGCCACCTTGTCCACCCATCCAGCGGGGCGGCGGGGAACGGTCAAGGCCGGGCGTCAGCCCATTCATTTCAGCCTTGACGGTTTCCTGCCGTCCTGCTACTTTTCCCGGAGTGTGGCCACACATCTGGTCACGGTGTCCAGAGCTTTGGGACTTTTTGTCCCATAGGCCGGGGGCGGAGGACGAGGGACGGGGGCTTTCATAATACGCCCTGTCTGCTGCTGAAATCAGCCCTTTGTTTCCGGCTTACCAGCCCCAAACAAAGCCCTGCTTTCCTGCCGCGTCAAATGCCCTTGCCCTCCCCGGCGGCAACGGTATTTTCAGGGCAACGCCGACAGAGCGTATAACACACTACACTTTGCTCCGCAAAGTCGTGTGCCAAATGGGGCGCTGCCCCCTTTGGAAACCCCCGCAACAAACAGGTGCTATGCACCCAGCCGGGAGCATAGCGCCGTTTGTTGTCAGCAGCCCGTTTCACGGTCTGCGTGTAGTTCCTTGTAAACTGACCTAAAGCTAAATATAAACTAATGCCGTTCTCCTTTTACAACGGTTATTGAAAATTCTAACCGGATAAAGTATAATATCATAAATTAATTTAACAGGGGGAATTTCATGCAGATTAAAGATATTATAGAACACAACAGGGACTTTGTAAAAAACGGCGAGTATAAAAAATACAGTACGAGCAAATATCCTAATTATAAAATGGCTATACTTTCATGTATGGACACAAGGCTGACACAGCTCCTTCCGGCGGCGTTAGGCATTAAAAATGGAGACGCCGTTATAATTAAAAATGCCGGCGGGCTTATTTCACATCCGTTTGGAAGCGTTATAAGAAGTCTTATTATAGCCGTTTATGAACTTGGGGTTGAAGAAATACTTGTAATAGGGCATACAGACTGCGGCGTACAGAACATGGACAGTCAAAAACTTCTTGATATGATGGTTGAACGCGGGGTTGAAAAAGAGCAGATTGAGATGATTAATTACTGCGGCGTTGATATTAAAAGCATGCTACATGGGTTTGACGACGTTAACCAGTCTGTGAAAGAAACTTCTGAAATGCTTATTAACCATCCGCTTCTTCCGAAAAATATTAAGGTATACGGATTTATAATTAATTCCGTAACGGGAGAACTTACGGAACTTGTTTGACAATTTTGAATAAGGTTTTGATTTGTACTGAAAGCGTCTATTGTTATAGGCGCTTTTTTATTGTTTTTTATATTTTAAACTGTTTCGAAAATATAATTTATGTTTCTTAAAATTTTTTTAAATTTATTTTTTATTTGATAAAATATTGTTAATCAGCCCATAAAATGCTATACTGTTGTTAAATTTATATTTAATTTTTAGGGGATAAAAAAGTGCGAAAAGTAAAAAAAATAAGATATAATTCTCCGGTTATATTAACTTTTACATTTATATCTTTTGCGGCTTTTTTGCTGAATATATTAACTTCGGGAGCGGCAAACAGATTTGTTTTTTCCGTTTACTGTTCATCGCTTGCCGATCCTTTGTTTTTTGTACGTCTTGTAGGCCATGTTTTCGGGCATGCCGATTGGGAACATTTTTGCGGAAATATTATAATGATGCTGCTTATCGGCCCGTTGGTAGAAGAAAAATACGGTAGCGTTGACGTTTTCTTCATAATTATTATTACCGCTGTAGTTACAGGCGTTATTAATATTATATTTTTTCCTTCAACTGCATTGCTTGGGGCCAGCGGTATAGTTTTTGCATTAATAATGCTTTCGTCTTTTACATGTATTAAAGGCGACGGTATTCCGCTTACATTTATTTTTGTGGCGATATTCTATTTTGGAAGCGAGATTTATAACGGCGTATTTGCCGATGATAATATATCGAACTTAACGCATATTATAGGCGGAATTACAGGCTGCTTAATCGGTTACGCCGTTAAACCGGGAAAGAGGCGTTTTTAAAAGTAAGAGCAATCAGGGGTGTTTATAAATGTTTGTTAGGGAGAAATTAAACAGTCTAAACGATTATTTCAGCAGCTATCAGCAAAGGAGCGGCAAAGGCGTTTATTTTTGCCGTATTGTTTCATACAATCCCGAAGTTGAAGAGTTCCTTATGCATTATTTTGAAGAGGCGAGGAAGTGCAACGGATATATATCCGGAAAAATAAATAACCCTGATGAACGTCAGCTTGCGTTTTTTGAGGAGATTGTAGGGACAGATTTTGTTATGGATAAAGCGTTTATAAGCAATTCCATTAAAAAGTGGCTTCCGCGTATAAGCGCAATTCAAAATAAAGACATTTCTGAAGCTTTATTTGCCGTTTTGGACGGCATGATGAAAAACGGGAAAAACTTAAATATGCTTAAAAATGCATATATGAAATACATGTGCTGGTTTTACTATAAATTTGAACAAACGATTTCAAATCTCGGAAAGAACGAGCCGCCTAAAATTTTATATGAAGGAAGTATCTCGGATTATGAAATAAAAGCGCTCGATATACTTTCAAAAAGCGGATGCGATATAATGATTGTGGAAATACCGATTTCTGCAAATAAAAGCAATTATAAACCGTATTCTTCGGACGTTCAGCTTGTGAGTATTTCGGGTGGGAAATTTTTCCCGGCGGAGTATTCTTTGGCCAAACAAATAAATAATCGGAAAAATACAGTAAAAATTCAGACACAAAGGCCGCAGAAAACGTATTCTCCAAATATACAGCCGGAGGCGAAACAGCAGATCGGCAGTATTGAAGACCATAAAATTATGATAGAAACAAACTATGTTATGGCAACAAATATATGGCTTTCTGGAGATATATGGGAGAATTCATATAAAATCCAGTCCGATAGGGGAACGGAAAAAACTTATATATACAATATGTTTGTAAGAATACGCGGCGTTGAAGACAAAGAACAGTATATGAAAAATCTGCTTAAATGGAAGATGAAACTCGAAGGATTAAGCCGAAATGTAGTTATTGTTGAAAAAAAGATGCCGATGCCGGAAGTATCCGAAGTTAATTCTATAAAAAGAGGAACGTATTCTTCGCCAAGGCAGATGCTTGCGTTTATGGTTGAAAATATAAATTTTCCAAAGTGCGGCGAGCTTGAGAAACTTTTGCGTAAATCATTTCTTGAGTTGTTTTTAAATATTAACGAGCCGCTTAATATACTCACAAATAAAGCGGTTTGCCTTCTTTGCTGGATTAAAAGGTATGTGCCTAAGCTGTTTGTAAGCTGGAAAATATATGAATATCCCGTATTTGTTTTGTATGGAGGGTGTACGAGTGAAAACGAGGCTTTGTTTTTAAAAATGCTTTCAAAAACTCCTGTTGATATTTTCGTGATATGCCCAGACTTGAATATGCAATGCGTCCTTGAGGATAAATTTTTATTTGATAAAGTTTACGATGAATCAGCGCCTCTTGGAGAGTTCCCTAAAAGCGTGGATGAAATATCTTTCAAAACCGCGGCTTACAATGCCGAAAGAGATTTGGATACGCTGATGTATAACGGAACCGGCTTGTATAGGAACCGGCAGTTTAAAAGGGCGATACCCGTAAAAATACAAACTACATATGAAGAAATAGGCATTTTGTGGCCTCAGGAAGCTAAGTACAGGCCGGATTTTGAAACGCTTGACGATAAGGTTATCGTGCCCGTTATATGTTCAAAGGTTTCAGGTGTGCCTAACGGCGACAGAGATAAATATTGGACGTATATAGCCGGTCTTATTGACGACGAAACAACAGTAATAAAAAAAGCTCCTTTTATTAAGCATAATTCCCCGAACCCGATTAAAATGCATTCGGCTTCATTTTTAAAAAATGGAGTTCTTCAGATTGAAAAAATTAAGCTTCACCCTGTATATAAATATGGATTTATAAGGGAAGATATGCAGGATTACATGTTTGACAAGCTGACAAAACTTTTAGATTCCAAGCTGATTAAAGGTACGTTTGAAAACGGGACGGAATATACGATTGTTTCGGTTGCGCTTAATCTTGATATGAACATATTGAGGGCGGTACAGAAATTTGATTTTACAAAAGAAATACCGAAGCTTTTAATTATTAATACAACAGAAGCGCTTTTCAGTCTTGAGGACAGTATATTAGCAGCGTATTTGTCGATGCTTGGGTTTGATATACTTATGTTTGCTCCGACAGGTTATCAGGGCGTGGAAAGATTTTACAATAAACCGTTTTTTGTTGAACATCAGGCCGGAGAATATATTTATGACATGGAAGTGCCTGATCTTGAAAAAACGTCCGACAGCATGAATAAGCTGGGATTTATAAATAAAATATTTAAAAGGAGATAAGACTATGGGAATTGATTTTGGAACTAAAAAAACTTCCGACGCGGTTCAAAGCCAAAACGAATTGGTTGTTGAAGATTACAACATTCAGGCGGACAGAGAAAAAATGAGGACTGAACTTTTGAATTCTAAAGAAGTTGACGATCTGGTAAGCACCATAGTTGTTGACGATCCCGAAACAATAGTGTCTTTTGGCAGTGAAGTGGCGGAAGAAATAGCAAAAAGTTCTGACGTTGTTTTAAACAGCATGAATATGCAGCAGATAAACGACAGCGGAGAAATGCTCAAGCTTTTAGGCGAAATTATGGATAAATTCGATATTAAAGAAATTGAGGAGAAGCCAGGACTTTTCGGACGGCTTTTCAATAATATGAAAAAACAGTTGGATCAAATATTGGCCAAATATCATACTATGGGCGAAGAAGTAGACAAAATATATGTAAAGCTTAAACAATATGAAAGCGAAATAAAATCTTCAAACCGAAATCTTGAAAATATGTTTCAGACAAATGTGAATTATTACCATAGCCTTGTACGCTACATTATGGCCGGTGAACAAGGCGTGCGCGAACTTGAGGCATATATAGCTCAAAGAACGGGTGAATATGAACAAAGCGACGACAATTCGATTCAATTTGAACTTACAAGCCTGGAGCAGGCTAAACTTATGCTTGAACAGAGAGTGCAGGATTTACGCATTGCAGAAAATGTGGCGCTTCAATCAATACCGATGATAAAAACAATGCAATTCAGCAATATGAATCTTGTAAGAAAAATAAATTCCGCTTTTATCATAACTCTTCCTGTTTTTAAGCAGGCCCTTTCACAGGCTATACTTTTGAAGCGACAAAGAATCCAGGCGGAAGCAATGAGCGCCCTTGATGAAAAAACTAATGAAATGCTTATTAAAAATGCGCAGAATACAGTTTTACAGTCTAAAATGACAGCTCAGCTTGCGTCCGGAAGTTCTGTAAAAATCGAAACTCTTGAAACTACTTGGCGAACGATTGTAAACGGAATTGAAGAAACGAAACAAATACAGGAAAATGCAAAAAAGAAACGCGAGGAGGACTGTGTGCGCTTGAATGCAATTAAGGAAGAATTTGAAAAAATGTATTCTAAGGGCAATAAGATACAGTAATTTTTACAAAAGGAGAGGATTACATGCCTATCAATCTAAGAAAGGGACAAAAAATTGATTTAACAAAGGGAAACCCGGCTTTGAAACATTTGATGGTCGGCCTTGGATGGGATGTTAACAAGTACGACGGCGGGATGGATTTTGATCTTGACGCCTCCGCGTTTTTGATAGGCGCCAACGGCAAAGTGCGCAAGCAGGAAGACTTTGTTTTTTACGGCAACCTTCAGCATGAAAGCGGCGCTGTTAAACACATGGGAGATAATCTTACCGGAGAGGGCGACGGCGATGACGAGCAGATTCAGGTTGATTTGTCCTTAATACCGGATGATGTGATGAAAGTGGTTTTCACTGTTACGATTTATGATTCGGATGTGCGCAGGCAAAATTTTGGACAAGTTTCAAACGCGTTTATCAGAATTGTTGATGAAGACAAAAACACGGAATTTTTGCATTATGATTTGGGAGAGGACTTTTCTATTGAAACTGCCGTTGTCGTAGGTGAAATCTACAGATATAACGGCGAGTGGAAATTTAATGCTATCGGTAGCGGATTTAACGGAGGCCTTGCGGCGCTGTGCGCTAATTACGGTATAGAAGTTGCATAAAAGGGAGGAATATATATGCCAGTAAATTTAAAGAAGGGACAAAAAGTTAGTCTTACAAAGGACAATCCGGGACTGAGCCAGTTGATGGTCGGTTTAGGATGGGATATAAATAAGTTCGATACGGGAGGTTCTTTCGACCTCGACAGCGCGGCATTTATGCTTGGCGACAGCGGAAAAGTTGGAAGCGACGCGGATTTTATATTCTATGGGAATTTAAAACATCCAAGCGGAAGCGTGCAGCATATGGGAGATAACAGAACTGGAGAAGGCGACGGCGACGACGAGCAGGTTTTAATTAATTTGCAGTCGGTTCCGCCGAATATATCGAGGATTGTTTTCACGGCGACAATATATGAAGCTGAAGCAAGAAACCAGAATTTTGGACAAGTTAACAATGCTTTTATAAGGATTGTTAATATGGCGAATAATGAAGAAATTTTAAGATATGATTTGGGAGAGGATTTTTCTATAGAAACAAGCGTTGTTTTTGGGGAGCTTTATAAAAATAACAACGAATGGAAGTTCAACGCTATCGGAAGCGGGTTTAACGGAGGACTTTCAGCGTTGTGTGCAACATATGGTGTGGACGCCGAATAACAAAGAGGAGTTGGTTTAATATGTCAATCAGTTTGCAAAAGGGACAGAAAGTTAGTTTAACTAAGGACAACAGTTCGCTTAATAAAGTTATAATCGGTTTAGGATGGGATCAGGTTAAGAAAGCAAAAAGCGGAGGGCTTCTTGGTTCTATATTTGCATCAAAGCCTGCCGATATTGATTGCGATGCGTCGGCGCTGCTTTTAAAGAGCGGAAAATTGGCAGGAAAAGAAGATATTGTATATTTCGGCAATTTAAAACATTGTACGGGATCGGTACAGCATATGGGGGATAACCTTACCGGGGCCGGGGATGGCGACGATGAACAGATAATAGTCGAGTTGTCCGATGTGCCTCAGGAATATGACAGGATTGTTGTTGTCGTAAATATTTATCAGGCAGTACAGAGAAAACAAGATTTCGGAATGATAGAAAATGCTTATATACGAATAATCGATGCAAAATCAAATAATGAAATGTGCAGGTATAATTTATCGGAAAACTATGACGGCATGACGGCTATGATTTTCGGCGAAGTCTACAGAAATAACGGCGAATGGAAATTTAATGCTATGGGACAGGGAACGGATGATCCGGGACTAGGCGAATTAATAAAAAGATACATATAAGATTAACTGTAAGAAGGGGCGCATGCCGTCCCTTCTGCAATGTTGGCAAAATTTAGCGCATGCTTTAATTATAGGATCTTATGCAATTTTTGAATAAAAATATAAGCCGAAATAATTTTATATTTCCGGCAATAATTTAAGAAAATATATAATTGCCATTTTGCCAAAGGAATTATCGTTATTTATTATATCATGTTTTATTTTTGCCGTATATGGCAGAATGAGAGGGAACTATGAAAATTACCGGATTAACAGACGAGCAAGTAAGGATTTCAAAAGAACAATACGGCGACAACAGCATGACTGAAGTCGAAGGGGAGAGTTTTTGGAGCAAGCTTAAAGGCAACTTTGGCGATCCAATGATTAAAATTTTATGTGTTGCGTTAATAATAAATATTGTATTTGCCTTTTTAGGGCAGACAGAATGGTATGAATCGGTCGGCATTGCCATAGCCGTAATACTTGCAACATTTGTTTCGACATTTTCAGAGTATAATAATGAAAATGCGTTTCAGAAATTGCAGGAAGAAGCGTCTAGGATATACTGTAAAGTCTACAGGAACGGCGATATTATAGAACTTCCTATAAACGATTTGGTTGTAGGCGACTGTGTGCTTTTGCAAAGCGGAGATAAAATACCGGCAGACGGAAAACTTATATCAGGAAATTTGAAAGTCGACCAGTCTGTTTTAAACGGCGAAAGCAAAGAGGCTTCAAAAGAGGTGATGCCAGAAGGATATATAGATGAAGAAACATCCATGGACTTTTTGAATAAGTATAAAGTTTTCAGGGGATCGGTTGTTTGTTCTGGAAATGCCGTTATGGAAATTACGACTGTAGGCGACAAATCTGTTTATGGACAGATTGCAAGCGAACTTCAGTACAATGACGAACGTGAATCTCCGCTTAAAGTAAAACTCGGAAAACTTGCGGATTCAATAAGCAAATTCGGATATATAGGCGGTATTGCAATAGCGGTTGCATTTATGTTCCAAAAGATTGTTATACATAATCAATTCGACGTACAGTTAATGATGGGATATTTTTCAAACTGGATGGTTGTTATAAACGATTTAGTTGAAGCGGTAATGCTGGCCGTGATAATAATCGTTATGGCTGTTCCGGAAGGTCTGCCGCTTATGATTGCTCTTGTTTCGGCTCTTAACATGGGCAAGATGCTTAAAGATAATGTATTAGTGCGTAAAATTGTCGGCATTGAAACGGCAGGAAGCCTTAATATTTTATTCAGCGATAAAACGGGAACGATAACAAAAGGCCAGCTTGAAGTTGTAACGTTTGTAGACGGATTTTTAAATGAATACGGAAGTTTCAATGACGTTACGGGAGATATAGGGAATATACTTTCTTTGAGTATTTTCCATAATACCGACGCAATAATTTCGGGAGAAGGAAAAGATATAAAAGTCATAGGCGGTAACGCCACTGAACGCGCTGTTTTGGCGTATGCTGCAAATTCAAAAAGCAATGTAAACGCGTCGAAGGTAGGCGCAATACCTTTTAACAGTACAAACAAATATTCGGCGTCTTCTATTGAAGGCGAATGTAATATAACATTACTTAAAGGCGCGCCTGAAAAAATTATTGAAAAGTGTAAAAGCTGTTACAATAAATCAGGAGAGATTGTTCCTTTTGAGAAAAGCAAAGAGCTTGACGAAAAGATTAACCAGCTTGCAGGACGTGCAATCAGGGTTTTGGCTTTTGCAACGTCAACAGGTAAAATTAGCGGTGACACACTTCCTGCCGACGATTGGGCGCTTGTCGGCATAATTGGGATAAGGGACGAAGTACGTCCTGAATCGGTTACTGCTATTAAAGAAGTTCAAAATGCCGGTATACAGGTTGTTATGATTACGGGCGACAGAAAAGATACGGCTGTCGCTATTGCGAAAGAAGCCGGAATTTTGCGCGACGAAACGGATCTCGTAATGACTTCCGACGAGCTTGCCAATATGACTGATGACGAAATAAAAGGAATAATTAAAAATATAAGAGTTGTTGCAAGAGCCCTTCCAAGCGATAAGAGCAGGCTTGTAACAATAGCCCAGGATTTGGATCTTGTTGTAGGGATGACAGGCGACGGCGTTAACGATTCGCCGGCCCTTAAAAAGGCTGACGTTGGTTTTGCAATGGGCGGAGGAACCGAAGTTGCAAAAGAAGCAAGCGATATTGTTATTTTGGATGATAATTTCAGCTCGATTGAAAACGCTATATTATACGGGCGTACAATTTTTAACAGTATAAGGAAGTTTATTATTTTCCAGCTTACAATAAATGTCAGCGCTGTTATGATTTCTTTCATATCTCCGCTTTTGGGTATGGAAAATCCGCTTTCAATCGTGCAGATATTGTGGATTAACCTTGTAATGGATACATTGGCAGCCCTTGCGTTTGGCGGAGAGCCGGCTTTAAGGCGTTTTATGAAAGAAAAACCGAAACGCAGGGACGAAAATATTATAAGCGGCTATATGAAGTCGGAAATTTTAACAGGAAGTTTATGGACATTTGCAATGAGCATGTTGTTTTTGCTGACTCCTGTATTTGATTCGTTTTTTAGGGGCGATGCAAACTCCAAATATTTAATGACAGGCTATTTCACATTTTATATTTTTACGGCTGTTTTCAATGCATTTAACGCAAGAACGGAAAAGATAAATTTGTTTGACAATATAAACCTTAATCATGGTTTTTGGAAAGTAATACTTCTAATTGTTGTTATCCAGATAATCATGGCTGACTTCGGAGGGGATATTTTAAGATGTTACGGTCTTACTTTGACAGAGTGGGCGGCAGTTACTGTGCTGGCATTTACAATTATTCCTGTCGATTTAATAAGAAAATTGGTTTTAAAATTTAAAAACAGCTAGTATTTCCTTTGGGTTCATGCCGTATTTTTCGGCATGAACTTAACTTTAAAAAGATTTGGAAAGGGCGTTAATGTGATTTTATTTTTTTCTGATTTAGATAATACGCTGATATACTCATATAAACATGATATAGGAAAAAGATACCTTGTGGAAAAAAAGGGCGACAAGGAATTATCATACATAACAGAGTATACATATACGGCGTTAAAACATTTATTTTTGCAGGAAAATATTATGTTTGTTCCGGTTACCACACGTTCGGAGGAGCAATATAAAAGGATTGAGTTTCCGCATGGTTTTGTTCCTGAATTTGCTATTGTCAGCAACGGAGGCGTATTGCTCCATAACGGGAATAAGGAACCTTTGTGGGAAAAGTTAACAGCAGATCTTGTTAATGAGGTTTTAGATGAACTTCAAAAGGGCCGTAAGTTTTTGGAGGAGGAAGGCGTGAGCTTTGAAGAAGTGCGCCTTGTTGACAACGTATTTATATATACTAAATGCCATGATGTAAAAAGTTGTATTAATTCGCTGTCGGATTTACTTGACTTAAATAAGGTTGTTATAGAATCGAACAATGAAAAAATTTATATTATACCCAAGACGGTTAATAAAGGCGAGGCTGTGAGACGTTTTGGAAAGGCTATGGGGGCGGATTGTATTATTGCCGGCGGAGACAGCGTTTTGGATCTGCCGATGCTGTACGAAGCGGATATAGCTGTTTTTCCTCAGAAGCTTAGGCGCTGGTGTGCGGCAAGTTTTAAAAATGCACATGTGGTAAGCGATAATGAATTTTTATCAGATGCGGTTTTAAAATTTGTACTTGATATGGTTTGAACGAAGAGAATGGAGATAAAATGGAACAGTTTGATAAAATTAAAAGCGGCATAAAAAGAAACTGGAACAGGGATAAACTTCAATACGCTGTAGGGGCCATGCTGTATACGCCGGCCTTAAATACTTCTATAGCTGACAGCGTTATAAACAAATCTTTGAGTATGCCGTATTCACTAACGCTGTGTCTTGAAGATTCTATAAGTGATAATTCTGTTGAAAAGGCTGAAGCGGAATTGGAAAATACAGTAAAGAAGATATACGGCGAATGGAAAAGCGGAGGAATCTCAGACATCGATATACCTTTGATATTTGTTAGGGTGAGAAATGCCGCACAGCTTAAAAAGATTAACGGATTTCTTAAAGAGTATTATCGTATTATTGCCGGATATGTGTTTCCGAAATTTTCTTTAGGATGTGCAGATGATTATATAGAAACTATCAAAGAAATAAACGGCGTTTCAAAAGAAAGGATTTATATGATGCCGATATTAGAAAGCGGCGATATTATTGACTTGAGGACAAGACATAATATACTTTATTTAATTAAGGAAAAACTTGACTGTGTTAAGGATTTTGTTTTAAATATTCGCGTTGGGGGCAACGATTTTTGTAAGGAATTTGGAATTAGAAGAAATTTAGAAGAAACTATTTATGATATAAAAACAGTCAGTTCAGCCTTGGCGGATATTTTAACTGTTTTTTCACGTGAATACGTTGTTTCAGGGCCTGTATGGGAATATTTCGCAGGAAAAGGCATGGCGTGGGAAGAAGGATTAAAAAGAGAAACGCGCCTTGATATATTAAATGGGTTTGTTGGCAAAACTGTTATTCATCCGTTGCAAATTGCGCCTGTAAACAGTTGTCTTGCGGTAAGCAGGGCTGATTACAATGATGCGTGCGATATTTCGGGATGGAATTGCGGATCTCTTGGAGTTTCTAAAAGCGGAAACGGTGAAAGGATGAATGAACTTAAGACGCATTTGGCATGGGCTGAAAAAATTTTATGCCTTGCAGAATTTTATGGGGTGTCCAAAGATGATGAATTTTGATAAAGACAGCCTCGTTAGATTTGCAATGAGGGATAATAATAAGCTTAGGCCGTATCTTTTGGTAAATCCTCTTCAAGGAAAACATATGCCGGTTGCCCCCGAAACTGCTTTAAACATGTTTAATATGCTTGCAAAACTTCTTTGTGACAGATATAGGGAAGAAAAACTTTTTCTTATAGGATTTGCCGAAACTGCAACCGCTATAGGCGCATCTGTATCTGTTTCATGTGAAAACGTATTGTACTATATCCATACTACAAGGGAAAATGTCAATGGGGCGCATGGATATTTAAATTTTTCTGAGGTACACAGCCATGCATCGGAACAAAAACTTGTTTTAAACAACCTTGAATATTTTATAAAGAATACAGATCGTATTATTTTTGTTGAAGACGAGGTTACAACAGGAAATACTATACTGAATTTAATTTCTGCATTACAAAGCAGGTACGGCAGTTTAAAAAAGCTTAATTTTGGAATTTTATCAATATTAAACAGCATGAGTGATAAAGCGATTAGTGATTTTGAAAAAAACGGTATTTCATGTATGTTCATCGAAAGGATTGATAACAGTAAGATTATAAACGGGCTGAAGAAATATAAATTTGATGAAAGGCTTAAAAAAGAAGTATCCTTTGCGAAACCGAATTTACAGAGATTATATATTTCAGGAATGGAAGATCCCAGGATGGGGGTATGTGTGCAAAGGTATTTAAAATCATGTGAAAAGTTATCGAAAGAGCTGGTTAATTTTATTGATAATAAAAATCAAATATGGAAGAAAATACTTGTTTTAGGTACGGAGGAATTTATGTTTCCGCCGCTTTTATTTGCGTATGAATTAGCTAATAAACTTGGTGCGGACATAAAGTTTCATGCAAGCACGAGAAGCCCCATACTTCCGAGCAGCAGCGACGGATACCCTATTAAAACAAGGCATGGCCTTAAAAGCGTATACGAAAATGAGCGGAAAACATTTATTTATAACCTTGAAAGCTATGACGCTGTTATTTGGATTTATGATTGTATAGGAAACGATGAAGGGATAGAATCCATGTGCGGCGCGTTGGAAGGCTGCGGCTGTAAAAATATTTATGCAGTAAGGTGGGGAGAATAATTGCGGAGCACATATAAAAATGAAGACGTTACGATACTCTTGAAAGATATAACGGGAATTGTTAATCCGATAGCTACCGAAGAGAGGGAAAAGCTGATTCAAAGCGGAACCCATTACAGTGAAATGCTTCCTGTTGAATATAAACCTACGGAAAAATATATGGAAGTTTACAGGAATGCATTAAATATATTTTCTGAGGATACGGCAAATGCAGTTGCCGTTGTGTCCCAAAAAATATTAAATAAAAAAGGGGAAAAAGTTGTCCTTGTTTCGCTTGCGAGGGCAGGAACCTCAATAGGCGTGCTTATAAAAAGATATTTTAAAGATATATGGAATATTGAAATACCGCATTATACAATTTCGATTATACGCGGACGGGGAATTGACAAAAATGCAATCGACTATCTGCTTAAAAGATACCCGGCCGAACTTATACAGTTTGTTGACGGTTGGATTGGAAAAGGGGCTATTTTGAATGTGCTGAAAGAGGCGGTTGCTCCATACGGAGGCGTTTCACCTGAATTGGCTGTGCTTGCAGATCCTGCCAATATGACGGAGTTGTGCGGTACGCATGAGGATATTTTAATTCCGAGTTCATGTTTGAACTGCACTGTTTCAGGGCTTATAAGCAGGACTTTTTTAAGAAACGATATAATAAAAGGCAGTGATTTTCACGGCGCCGTTTATTATGGGGAGCTTTTGAAAGAGGATTTAACTTATGATTTTATAGAATGTGTTGAAAAAAATTTTAAAGATAATATTGAATTTAATGATACAAAAAAATGCCGCAGCGGATACAGTGAAGTTGAGGAGATTGCCGCAAACTTTAAAATAAACGATGTAAATTTGATTAAACCCGGAATAGGGGAAACTACGAGAGTGCTTTTAAGGCGTGTTCCATGGAAAATACTCATAAACGAAAAATATGCCGATGATATTTCTTTAAAACATATATTTCAGCTTGCAGAAGAGAAAAATGTTGAAGTTGTATTATATCCTTTGGAAAATTACAGGGCATGCGGCATAATCAAGGAGTACGGCGATATTTAATTTAAAAGGAGTTACATAAAACGCTTATGAATCAAATATAGTATTAAATAGGCAGTCTTGTTTTACTATGATATTTTCCGCTTGAAATCAAAAGAAAATATCAGTATGGAAATTTTTGTTTTTAATAATATTTTTCTGATAATTATGGTTTAAAAATATAATAAGAATAAGTTGATTTTTAGTTAAGCGTTTTAATTTATAGTTTTCTAATTCAATTTGCGAATCATAAATAATAAAAATAAATATTGTATTTATATGTAATAGTTTATGAGTCTGAACAATAAAAAAACATCTTGAAAAGAGTTTCAATTTCTTCAGGATGTTTTTTATTTTATAAGTTTTTTTAAATTAAGCGGACAGATTTATAATTCAAAGCTTTACATTTAATTAAAAAACTAATTTTTATTTCATGAGTTTGGTTTCAAATCATATGATTGTATTGTACTTTACTTATGGGATAATATATCGTAGTGATTATGAGAATGATTATATTTTCTCACTCCCTGTAATAATAATGCTTTTAAAAGCATTGTCGGCATTTTTTTCCGCATCTTCCAGTCTGTTGGCAGTTGCAGTCAGATGTCCCATTTTGCGTTTTCCTTTGCTTTCTTCTTTTCCGTAAATGTGAAGGGTTACTCCGGGAACTTTGAGGCAGTTGTCGGCGCCTTTTACAACGGCTTTTCCTTTAAATCCGTTTTCCCCGAGGATGTTGCGCATAACTGCCGGGCGTATAAGAGATGCGTCGCCTAGGGGCAGACCGCTTACGGCCCTTATATGCTGTTCAAATTGGCTTGTAACGCATGCTTCTATTGTATAATGGCCGCTGTTGTGAGGGCGTGGCGCAACCTCATTTACGGCTACGTTTCCTGAACTGTCAACAAACATTTCCGTGCAGAACATTCCGACACCGTTAAAAACTTCCATAACACGTTTTGCAAGCTCCATAGCCTTCTTTGTTGTTGCGTCATCTATTCCGGCAGGAACTTTTGTTTTATCCAGTATATTGTCGAAATGTATGTTTTCGGCCACTGGGTATACTTTAATGTCGCCGTCTATCGAACGACAGGCAAGAACTGAAATTTCCATAGTAAATGGAAAGAATTTTTCTGCCATTAACGGCAGTGAGCCGTTGCCGAGGAATTTGTATCCGTTTTCGGCGTCGTCGGCATTTTTAACAACATAGTTTCCTTTGCCGTCATATCCGCCTGTAGCCGCTTTTAATAACATAGGATAACCGAATTTTTTTCCGGACGTAAGTATATCTTCAACATTCCTGATTTCAATAAAGTCTGGTACGGGAATTCCGTTTTCTTTTAAAAGGCATTTCTGTGAATATTTATTTTGTATTATTTCAAGACTGGAAGCAGTAGGATAAACTTTTTTACCTTCTTTTTCCAACTCTTTAAGAACCTTTGAATTTATATGTTCAAATTCATATGTAATAACGTCGCTTTTTTCTGCAAGCCGACGTATTGCTTTTTCATCTTCAAAATCCGCAACTATATGTTCGTCAACTAATGTGTTGGCAGGGCAGTGAAGGGTAGGATCTAAAACGGTTATATAAAATCCCATCTTTTTTGCTTCCAAAATCATCATTTGGCCTAATTGGCCGCCGCCTATTATCCCTATTTTTTTATGTATATTTTCCATTATATTTCCTCCGTATTAATTATGTATTCTTTTTAAATAATATATTATATGCTTATACAAAAGGCAGAACGATAAAGTTATGGCATATGTAAATATAAATCTTATTATAAAGTCAATAAGTATACCATGGGTTCCGTATATTTCAAAGCACCTGTTTATTATGTAGATAACTAAACAGTGGCTTAAGAAAATACTGTAACTTACGCTGCTTACAGATGAAATTGCTTTGTTTGGCCTTATTTTTGTACTTAAAAGCATTATAAAGAGTATTGCTGAAATGCAATAAAAAACATGCATGTTTTCCAGAAAAGCCACGCTGTATGAAAGTGCGAATGATTTATAGCTGAAATATAGATCCGCCGCGGACAAAGATATAAATAAGACCGATATGATTACAGCTTTATTTTTTATCATCTCTATAAATCTATCATAGTTAAGGCCGGCTATGGCGCCCATTGACCAGTAAACGAGATATTTTGTAAAAACCCTGTCGTTGTAATTAAATATGTATCCGTTTGTTATATATTCTATAATGGCCGGTAGATACATGCCTAATATGATTGTTACTGCAAGCGATAATATAAATGTAATCGAAGGCCGTATATTCCTGTAAAGTTTCTGCCATAAAGGGGCGAGCGCGTAAAATTGTATTATTACAATTATAAAATAAAAAGGGCTTACAAGCGTTCCGCGGAACATATGCGTTAGGAGATGTTTAACATCAAACGGGTAATACTGCGCAATGAAGCAGAAATATAAGTAATAGACAACAACCCATATTATATACGGAACAACTATTTTTTTAAATCTTGAAATATAATATTTTTTATAACTGATATTTTTATTGTCTTTCAAAAACATTTTAAGCCCTGACAGAAATATAAATCCCTGTACAACAAAAGCTGAAAGCCGCCATGGAATAAATATAATTAAATAAGACAAACCGTCTTTAGGAAGGGTTGTAATCGGTATGGAAGATACATGTATGAATATTACCATTAAGCATAACAAGGCGTTTGCCGTTATGATTTCTTTTTTTGCCGTATCCATAAATATAACACCTCATTTGAAGTTAATTATACCATAGATATATAATTTTAGAAAATATTTTTTTAATTTAAATGCAAATTGCTTTTTTTAGTGGTATAATTAGCTGTTAGGAAATTATGTAAAATGTTAGGGGTATATGTTAATGGCAGAGAATTCCGGTAGGACAAGAAAAACAACTTCAACGCGAAAAAAAACGGCGGGCGGAAAGAAAGCGGCCACTGCAAAAAAAAATACATCAAAAAGAAGTGTTAAGCAGCAGAAAAAGAGATTTGGAGATACAATTTATGATGAAATAATACTTCTTATAATTATGATTGTTTCATTTCTCGTATTTTTAAGTCTGTGTACAAGCAAATTCGGAGTTATCGGAGGAGCCGTAGGCGGCCTTTTCAAAGGCTTGTTGGGTACGGGCGCATTTCTTCTTCCCATAGCTTCAATTGGCTTTTGTATTTGGATTATACTAAAAAGGGAACATGATTTTGCATGGGTGAAAATCATCGGGCTTGCTATGTTTATTCTGGGCATTGCGGCTATGTTCCAAATGATATTTGACAGCGAAAACCTTAATTTGTCAAATTACGGTTTCATGGAAACGGTTTCCTTATTTTATAAAGAAGGTTCCGGCCTTAACGGCGGCCTTTTCGGCGGCCTTATTGCTTTGGGGCTTAAAAGCTCAATAGGATGGGGAAGTTATATTGTATTAACGGCGATTATAATAATAGGACTTATGCTGAGCACCGGAAAGTCGTTGTTTACGGGGATTGAAAGTATTGCGGACGCAGTCAGCGGGCATATGAAAGTCAGAGAAGCCAAAATTAAAGCCAAAGCGGAAAATATCCGTGAAAGAGAAGAAAAAAGGCGTTCTAAATATGCCGACTATGAAGATTATGATGATTACGAGGACTATGACGTATATGGCGACTACAGATCGGCGCATGAAAAGAACACTAAAAACAGAAACTTTAATTTCCCCATTGACGAGGCGGATTCAGGGCAGATTAAAGAAATTGAATATGAAGATAAACAAAAAGAAAAGGAGATTGCCAAAGCCGATTATGTTGAGGACAAGCCTGCTTATAAGCCAATCAGCCTTGGTATAAAAGAAAAAACGCAAAAACTTATTGAAGTACTCGGTTTTGCGGAAGATGTAGATGAGGAGCCTGTCGCGGTTCTTAAAATGTATGATGAAAACAGCGCCGAGCCTGTTGCCGAAGAAGATGATTTTGAAGAACCTATAATTAATATAGCGGGCCAAAATATTGATAATATAATAAATGAAGAACCGGAGGAGGAGATTGAGGAATCCCGCACGGCAGATGAAGAGGATTTAACGGAAGTTGATAATCAAGAAGAATTTGCGGAAACTTCCGAGGAATTTTCATATCCTGAAAATGAGAAGGAGCAGTCAGGAGAAGAAAACAGCGGTTCTGCGGAAGAAACGCCGGAAATGAATGAAATAATTACAGGCGAAAATGAAAAAAGAGAAGTTAAAGAAAACGAAAATATTAAAAATAACGATGATTTTGAAGATATGCTTGACGAAGATGAAGAAATCGAAGAAGAATATGAATTTCCGCCTATAGACCTTTTGGGCAGGAAACCTCCGCAGTCCGGCGGCGATACGAAAACCGATATGATAGCGAACGCTAAAAAGCTTGAAGAAACCCTCGGAAGTTTCGGCGTTGAAGCTAAAGTTATACAAATAAATAAAGGGCCTACTGTAACAAGATATGAACTTACTCCTAAACAAGGAGTTAAAGTAAGCAAAATTGTAAACCTAGCAGATGACATTGCGCTTAACCTTGCGGCGACAGGCATCAGGATTGAAGCGCCTATTCCGGGAAAAGCCGCCGTTGGAATTGAAGTGCCGAACAGGGAACCTCAGTCCGTTTATCTGAGAAGCGTGATTGAGAGCGAAGAATTTAAGAATTTCCCATCAAAACTTGCTTTTGCGCTTGGAGAAGACATTGCGGGAAGCGCGATTGTTACGGATATTGCAAAAATGCCCCACCTTCTGATTGCGGGGGCAACCGGAAGCGGCAAAAGCGTATGCATAAATACTTTGATTACAAGTCTTCTTTATAAATCAACTCCTCAAGAGGTAAAACTTCTGCTTATTGATCCGAAGGTTGTTGAATTAAGCGTATATAACGGAATACCTCATTTGCTTATACCTGTTGTTACGGATCCTAAAAAAGCGGCGGGAGCTTTAAATTGGGCCGTAAGGGAAATGCTTAACCGCTATCAATGTTTTGCCGAACATAATGTGCGTGACATTAAAGGTTATAACCGTATGAAAAACGATAAGGACGAAACGGATCTTATGCCGCAGATTGTAATAGTTATAGATGAACTTGCAGATCTTATGATGGCTGCTCCGGGCGACGTTGAGGACGCCATATGCCGACTTGCTCAGATGGCAAGGGCGGCTGGCATGCATCTTATAATTGCAACGCAAAGACCGTCGGTTGACGTTATAACTGGGGTTATAAAGGCAAACATACCGTCAAGACTTGCGTTTGCCGTTTCAAGCGGTATAGATTCAAGAACGATACTTGACAGCGTAGGCGCCGAAAAGCTGCTCGGAAAAGGGGACATGCTTTTTTATCCCGTTGGAATGAGCAAGCCGGTTAGGATACAGGGGGCGTTTGTAACTGATAAGGAAGTTGAGAATATCGTTGAGTTTGTAAAAAAAGGAAAGAACACAAAATATGACCAATCAATGATAGACACTATTACGGCCGCCGGACAGTCAGGAGAAAAAGGGGAGCCGTCCGACGAACATTATGACGAGGCATGCGATCTTGTAGTGGAAAAGCAGAAAGCGTCCGTATCGATGCTTCAGCGCCAGTTTAGGATAGGCTATAACAGGGCGGCAAGACTTATGGACGAACTTGAAGAACGCGGTATTGTCGGCCCGGAAGAAGGAAGCAAGCCGCGTAAAGTTCTTATAACAAAAATTCAGCTTAATGAAATGAGATATCCAACCAACGAAGAAGAATAAGGAGAATTTGCAGATGAAAATTAAAATAGCTTTTGTTTCGCTCGGATGTGATAAAAACCTTGTAGACAGCGAAGTTATGCTCGGAATATGTGCAGAAGAGGGATTTACTGTTGTAAGCGACGAAGGCGCGGCCGATATAATTGTTATAAATACATGCTGTTTCATACAGGACGCTCTTGAAGAAAGCATTGAAACTATAATTGAAATGGGCGAGTATAAAAGGGGGGGGTCGTGCCGGGGAATTATAGTTGCAGGATGCCTGGGGCAAAGGTATCAAAGCGAAATATTTAAAGAACTGCCCGAAGTTGACGCAATTATAGGCACAACGGCATATGAAAAAATAATCGACGTGGCAAAAAGGGTATATAACGGAGAAAAAGTTACGGAGCTTACGGATATTAATCTGCCTATGGAAAATGAAAATAATTCTCTTTTAAGGCTAGTATCGACGGCAGGACACTATGCATACCTTAAAATAGCGGAAGGATGCGACAACCGATGCACATACTGTGTTATACCTTCGCTTAGGGGAAAATACAGGAGCCGTTCTTTGGAAAGCCTTGTAAAAGAAGCCGAAATGCTTGCCGAAAAAGGCATTAAAGAACTTATACTTGTTGCGCAGGATACGGCGCTTTACGGAAAAGATATATATGGGGAAAAGTGTCTTCATACTTTGCTTGAAAAGCTTTGCAAAGTTGAAGGCATAGAATGGATCAGGATATTGTATTGCTATCCAGAACATATTACCGATGAAACTATAGAGATTATGGCAAGGGAAAAGAAGATATGCCATTACCTTGATATGCCGATACAGTCAGGCTGTGATACCGTACTTAAAAGGATGGGACGCCGAAATACGGCCGGCATAATTTCCGAAAAGGTGTCCAAACTGAGACAGGCTATGCCTGATATAACTCTTAGGACTACTGTTATTACCGGATTTCCGGATGAAAGCGAACAGGAATTTGACGAAACGGTTAATTTTATAAAGGAGCTTCGCTTTGACCGCCTCGGAGTATTTACATATTCTCAAGAGGAAGGAACGCCGGCGGCGAAACTTAAAGGCCAGATTGACGAAGAAGTTAAGCTTGAACGCAAAGAAACAATATTGGATATTCAAAAAAGCATATCGGCGCAAAAATGTGAAAAACTTGTAGGCGAAAGAATCAGGGTTATAATTGAAGGCAAATTGCCGCATGAAAACGTATACTGCGGCAGAAGCTACAAGGATGCGCCGGATATTGACGGGCTTGTATTTGTAAAAAGCGACGAAGAGCTTTTAACAGGCGACTTTACGGACGTTTTAATAAATAAAGCGGGCGATTATGACGTATATGGGGAGGCGGTTATTTAATGGATATGAATTTGCCAAATAAACTGACACTGGCGAGAGTTATAATGATTCCCGTTTTCCTCGTCGTGCTTTTAAGCGGGATTGCCGCTGAACCGTTGAACAGGTATATTGCGGTTGTTATATTTATCATAGCGTCGTTTACTGACTACCTTGACGGACATTTAGCAAGAAAATACAATCTTGTTACAAATTTCGGAAAATTTATGGATCCGCTTGCCGATAAGCTTCTTGTTGCCGCGGCGCTTATTTCTATGGTTGAACTTGAGGATATTGCGGCGTGGATAGTTATTGTTATAATCAGCCGTGAATTTATAATAACGGGCTTCAGGCTTATAGCTGTGGAAACGGGAGTCGTTATTGCGGCAAGCATGTGGGGAAAAGCTAAAACCGTAAGCCAAATGATTATGATAATAATTGTTTTAAGCGGGGCGTTTCAAGGCAATATAATTGAACAAATACTTATATACGTTTCTGCTGTTTTAACTATAATATCAGGAGTTGACTATATAGTTAAAAATATTAACGTTTTAAAAGGGTAAGGTGACATTAAATGAAAGCAGAAATTTTAGCTGTCGGAACTGAACTTTTGCTTGGAGATATAGTTAATACGAACGCTCAGTATATATCAAAAAAGCTTGCGGCTTTGGGAATAGACGTACATTTTCAAACAGTGGTAGGAGACAATGAGGAAAGGCTTTCCCAAGCAGTTAAAAATGCATTTGGCAGAGCGGATCTTATTATTACCTCCGGAGGGCTGGGGCCTACGGAGGACGATATAACAAAAGAAACATGTACAAAATATTTCGGCAAAAAATTTGTATATGACGAAAAAGCCCTTGAAATGCTGAAAGGCTTTTTTGCAAAGCTTAACAGGAAAATGACAGATAATAATCTCAAACAGGTTCGAGTTCCTGAAGGTTCTATTGTTATGTACAATAAAAACGGAACTGCGCCGGGAATTATTGTGGAGGACGGAAATAAAATACTTATAATGCTGCCGGGGCCTCCGAGGGAACTTATACCGATGTTTGAAGAATATGCAGAGCCGTTCCTTGCCGCTAAACAGGAGTATACATTTGTTTCAAGGGTGTTGAGAGTTTCTAAAATAGGCGAAAGCGAACTGGAAAACAGGCTTATAGATCTTATTGACAATCAAACAAATCCTACCATTGCAACATATGTGAAAAAGTTTGAGGCTGTTGTCCGTCTTACTGCCAAAGCAAAAAGCAAGGATGAGGCGAATGATATTATTAAGCCTGTGGCAGATGAAATTTACAGAAGGCTAGGTTCGGATTTATACGCCGAGGGAGATACGACAATAAGCGAAGTTACATGCGGCATGCTCATGGAAAGAGGGCTTACCGCGGCTGTAAGCGAAAGCTGTACGGGGGGGCTCCTTGCTTCAAGATTTACGGACATTCCGGGCATATCAAAGATATTTGTCGAGGGCGACGTTACATACAGTAACGATGCAAAAATGAGAAGGCTTGGCGTAAAAAGAGAAACGCTTGAAAAATACGGAGCCGTAAGCCATGAAGTTGCGGAAGAAATGGCTTATGGCATTGCAAAAGCGGCAAAAACCGATATAGGCCTTTCAACTACGGGTATTGCTGGACCTGGAGGAGGAACGCCCGAAAAACCTGTTGGAATGGTATTTATAGGCATGTACTACAAAGGAAAAGTCAAAACCAAAGAACTGCATATGGTCGGCAACCGTGAGAGGATACGGGAAAAAACGGTTGATTCTGTTTTTGACTGGCTAAGGCGTACAATTTTGGCGGAGGAAGAGGTTTAATGAGCAAAAGGAAGGGAACGGCTCTGCTTTTTTTGGCGGCGGCAATGGGCGGCTTTGGCTTTGTGGCAATGAAAAATGTGTTAGATGCAGGGTATACCCCTATACAGTGTGTTGCGATCAGATATATAATAGCTGTTATTTTTATGTGTTTGTTTTATATAAAAGAATTAAAGAGGATTACTGAAAAAGAGCTTAAAGGCGGCGCCGTTATGGGGATTTTATTGTTTATGCTTTTCTTTATGCTTATGGAGGGCCTTAAACGTACTACGCCGTCTGTAAACGCTTTCCTTTCATGTACAACTGCTGTGATAGTTCCTTTTATTGTATGGGCAGTATTTAAGAAGCGGCCTGATATATACGCCGTTTTGGGAGCTTTATTAGCGGTAATTGGCGTTGCAATGTTGTCTCTTAACGAGAAAATGGAAATAAGTCTTGGAGCGGTAATTTCATTTGGAGCGGCGGTAATGTTTGCATTTCAAATAGTTATTATGGACAGATATGTTTCGCAGTGCAGTCCTGTAAGTCTCACTATTGTTGAAAGCGTTGTGGTTATGATTTTAGCGGTGGCAGTATCTTTATTTGAACATGCCGCGCTTCCTTTTCCGAAAGCGTTTGATATAATAATGATGTTGGTTTCGGGTATATTCTGTACATTTTTATATTTCCTTTTTCAAAGTATTGGTCAGAAAGTTACAACTCCGACAAGCACGTCTATTATAATAACGTCGGAATCGGTTTTTGCCGCTGTTTCTTCAGCTGTTTTTTACGGCGAACAAATCAGCTTTAGGATGTTGGTCGGCTGTTCCCTTATATTTGCCGCTGTTATTACAGCGGAAATAAAACCGAAATTTTATTTAAACTTTGCCGGCAAATTATTGACTGGAAAAGCTAAATGATATAAAATACAGAACATAAGTTTGCTTTTTGATTACCGGAGGTATATATGGCTGAGAAGAAAAATTTAAAAAAAGATTTAGATAAACAATTTGAAAGCAAGGAAAAAGCCCTTGAGGCAGCTTTGGGGTATATAGAAAAAAAATTCGGAGACGGAGCTGTAATGAAGCTTGGCGATAACGACCATAAGATGAATGTGGAAGTTACGCCGACAGGTTCATTGAGCCTTGATATTGCTCTTGGGGCCGGAGGGGTGCCGAAAGGTCGTATAGTTGAGATTTACGGCCCGGAGTCGTCGGGAAAGACAACGGTAGCTTTACATATGGTTGCCGAAGTTCAGAAAAAAGGAGGAATCGCCGGTTTTGTGGATGCGGAGCATGCGCTCGATCCTTTGTATGCAAAAGCTCTTGGCGTAGATATAAACAATCTTTATATATCACAGCCAAGCGACGGTGAGGAAGCTCTTGAAATTACTGAAACTATGGTTAGAAGCGGAGCCATTGACATTATAATTGTCGATTCTGTCGCCGCCCTTGTTCCGCGTGCCGAAATTGAGGGCGAAATGGGAGACAGCCATGTGGGGCTTCAAGCAAGGCTCATGAGTCAGGCACTGAGGAAATTGACCGGTATAATCGGCAAGACTAATTGTACGGTTATATTTATTAACCAGCTGAGGGAAAAAATAGGAATAGCTTATGGAAATCCCGAAACCACAACCGGCGGACGGGCGCTGAAATTTTATGCTTCCGTCAGGATCGAAATCAGGAAACAGGAAGCTATTAAACAGGGGGATGAAATTGTCGGAAGCAGAACTAAAGCAAAAATATCAAAAAATAAGATTGCCCCTCCGTTTAAAGTGGCTGAATTCGATATAATGTATGGCAAGGGAATTTCAAAAGAGGGAGATATACTTGACCTTGCCACTGATCTCGGTATAGTTAAAAAAAGCGGATCGTGGTTTTCATATGGTGAAACGAGAATAGGCCAGGGACGTGAAAATGCAAAGCAGTTTATAATTGAAAACCCTGATATTGCTAAGGAAATTGATGCAAAAGTGAGGGCATATTACGGCTTTGATTCGGATGGAAATAAAGTAGAAATTACGGGAGAAATTTCGCAAGAAGAAATTGCCGCAAACAAAAAGAAATCAAAAGGCAAAAAGGATGCTGACGATGAATTTGAGGCTGATTTTTTGAATGAACTTGAAGAAGATAAAGACGACGCGTCAAATGAACTTTTTATGGAGTAGAAAGGCCAACGTCTGCAAACTGCCCGGTTATTTATGGCTTGGGCAGTTTTTATAATTTAAGGGGTATAAATATGATAGTAACATCTATTAAACAGCAAAAAAAAGATAAAGAAAGATATAATATTTTTATAGACGGAGAATTTGCTTTTGGGCTTATAATGGAGGATATACTTTATTTTAAGATTAAAGAGGGCTATGAAATATCAGAGGAGAAGTACAATTATATTAAAGATACAGTTTTATATATTAAAGCTCAGGATACAGCTCTCAAGTTTCTCGGATATAAAATGCGTACGGAAAAAGAAGTTTTAAGAAAACTTAACGACAGCGGTTATGACAGCGATGTTACAGACAGAGTTATTGAATTTCTTGAAAAATATAAT
Organism: Anaerotignum faecicola; assembly: GCA_024460105.1. Lineage (NCBI taxonomy): Bacteria > Bacillati > Bacillota > Clostridia > Lachnospirales > Anaerotignaceae > Anaerotignum > Anaerotignum faecicola. The sequence continues at coordinate 226,738 of JANFXS010000003.1, read as the reverse complement.
TATTTAAACGATTTGGAATATTCTAAGGCTTATATACGGCAGTGTTCAAAATTGAATCCTAAAGGAAGATATGCCGTACGATGTAAATTAAGGGAATTAGGCGTTAAGGACGGAATAATAGATAAAGCTTTTATTGACGAAGAACTCAATGAAACAAAGGGCGCGCAGCAGCTTTTAGAAAAGAAGCTGAAGGGGAACAGGAAAATTTCTTTTAAAGAAAAACGCAGGCTCCAAGAATTTCTACTGAGAAGAGGCTATTCTTATGATATAATAAAAGAAGCGTTTTTGGATTTAGAAATTAAAATTGATAATTCGGATATATAACCAGAAAATGTACCGGGAGGTAAAAATGGCTCATTACATAGGGGAAATCGTTAAACTGCGCAGCGACTTTTTTAATGCCTATAACGACGGCGAATATACTGAAGCGCTGCGCCTAGGAAATCAAATTATAAAATTGTATAAGGACAATAAAGACACAAAAAGCCTTGAATATGCTAATGATATAAATAATATGGCTATTGTTTATGATGATGTAATGGCTCATTCTAAAGCGGTAAGCTGTTATAAAAACGCCGCTGAAATAAGAAGCAGGCTTCTTGGTGAAAATGATTTGACATATGCCGATACAATAGGGAACATGGCCGTGTCAATAAGTCTTGAGGGAAATTACAACGAAGCGTTGGCGTTGCATAAAAAATCGCTGAAAATAAGGGAAAACAACCTTCCTGAAACTCACAATGACTGTATAATAGGCAGGTATAACCTTGCAAATGCTTATGAGGATCTGAAAAATTATGAAAAAGCATTGGAAAATTTTGAAGCAGCCATGAAACTTGCTGAAAAAAGGACAGATTTTTCAAAAAGCGATTATGCCGATATACTTTGCGGCTGTGCAAGAGTATACGCCGTTAAGGGAATGTTTAAGAAATCTATTTCAAATTACAGCAAAGCTATTGAAATTATAAAAATGGAAGGCGGCAAGGAAAACTTTTATTATTTGTCAACCCTTCTTGAAGCGGCAGCGGTTTGTGAGAAATCAAAGCTTTACGATCAAGCTGTCGTTTACTATAAAAGGGCTATTGAGGCAAGAAAAACACTTCTTGAAAAAACACATTTAGATTATATAACAAACCTGAATTCGCTTGCAAATGCTTTTATAAAAAAGAAAGATTACGGCAGGGCCCTCGCAACGCATAAAGAGGCTCTTGCAGTATTAAAAAATCTTGTAGGCGAGGAACATCAATTTTATGCCGACTGCCTTAACAATATAGGGCTTGATTATTTAAAAATGGGAAAATGCGACGATGCAGCCGAGTATATATTAAAATCCCTTGACTATAAGAAAAAAAATGTGGGCGAAGGAACATTAAGCTACACAATCGGTATTGAAAGCCTTGGCCATGTTTACAGCGAAAAGGGAGATTTTGAAATGGCTTTTGAAAAGTATAATGAAGCCAGAATATTGAGGAAACAGCTTTCGGGTGAAAACGATTCTTTATATATAGACGCATTAACCGCGTTGGGGCGTTTATGTTTAAAAGAGAAAAACTACAATAGGGCTGAGGAGTATTTTAAAGAAGCTTTGAGGATTAGGAAAAATATAAAGGCTGACAACGATATGCCGTACATTGTAAATTTACAGTTTATGGCTGAAACGAACTTTAATAAATGTAATTTTAAGGCGGCCGTTGAATATATGGAAGAAGCTCTTTCCATCAGGAAACATATTTATGGAAGAAACCACCCTAGGTTTGCCAGGGGCCTTTATTATTTAGCTATGGCTGAAATGAAATGCGGTAAGTTTGAAACGGCTGTAAGCGATTTTGAATATGCAATGGAAATACAAAAAATTGCCATGGGCGATGATAACCCGGATTTTAAAGATACTGTAAACGAATTAAGAAATTCCAGAATAGAACTTTGCAAATATTATAGTGAGCTGGGACAATACGAAAAAGCCCTTGAACATTTTTTAAAAGCGGTTGAGCTTTCTGGGTGCAAAAACAATGAGGAAAGGCTTGACATAATCTTAAAATATGCTTTTCTTTATGCCAAAACCGGTGAAGAGAAACGCGCATTTGAAATACTCGAAAGCGCTAAAAATATAATATTGTGTAAATATGGAGAATGCAGCCTTCAGTATGCCGATGCATTGAAGGCGGAAGGCAAACTTCTGGTTGAAACAGGCAATTTGCCGGAAGGTGAAAAATTGCTTGTAAAGGCTCTTGAAACAGAATTTATAATTGTCGGGGACAAAGGAAGATCCATAGGAGAGATATCTGTTTTTATGGGAAACGCCCTTCTAAAAGATAAGAAAATTGATAAAGCTTACGGTTATTTTTTAAAGGCCAGTTCAAACGATGATGATTCCGTAAGTTATCTTGGCGGCGTTGGGCTTGGAATGTGTGAATTTGAACGGAAAGATTATAATGAGGCTTATAAACATTTTGAAAATGTAAAGAATTTTATGGAAAAATATATTGGAACGGAGAGCCTTATTTTTTCCGACGTAACAAAAAAAATGGCCGTTATTGACGAAAAAAATAAGGACTATGAGAAAGCGGTTTCAAATATGAATTTAAGCGTTTCAATAAGAAGGCTTATCGGTGATGACAGCCGGGAATATTTAAACGACCTTTTGAAGCTGGCAGTCTTGTATAAAAGGACAGGAAAGAAAACAGAAGCTCTCGAATGTATGCATGAAGTATCTGTGATAATTGTAAATAAAGATGGTGAAACCGCTGATTTTGCAGATATTGTATTTAAAATGGCAAAGTTGAATGCAGAGTTAAAAAAGTATGCCGTATCGGAAACATTATTGAATAAATGCGGGCAGATATACAAAGATGAATTTGGAAACAAATCGGATGAATATGCTTCGGTAATTTATGAAAAAGCTAAATTATTTTTAAAATCCAAAGAACTTGAAAAGGCTGATATTCAGTTTGAAGAATTAAAAGCTTTGGTTGAAAGCAATCCTTCCAGTAAGTTTTGCGACAGCAAATATTTTAAAGGCCGGGAAAAATAAAATCGGTAATTTAAAAGAGGCTGCTTAATGTAAATATGCATTATGCGGCCTTTTTAAACATATTTTTTAATTTTAGGTAGATAAATATATATACTTTATGGTATTATAAAGATTATATCAATTCTAATAATTTTATAAGCAAAGAGGTTTATTTTATGTCTAAATATATCGCAAAAGGAATCATAGATATGCCGAGTTCCGGCATCAGGGAATTTTTTGACGTTGCAAATATGATGAAAGACGCTATTTCGCTTGGCGTTGGCGAACCGGATTTTGAAACGCCGTGGCATGTCAGAGAAGCGGCTATTTCTTCCATTGAAAAAGGCCTTACGTCATATTCTTCTAATACCGGAATGATTGAACTTAGGGAAGCAATTTCCGATTATCTCGATGAAAGGTATGATATACAATATGCGCCTGAGCATCAGATACTTGTTACAATAGGAGCAAGCGAGGGAATTGATTTAGCCTTGAGGGCCTTGGTTAATCCCGGCGACGAGGTTCTTGTTGTGGAGCCTTCATATGTAAGCTATAAGCCTTGTATAACCATGTGCGGCGGTATTGCAGTACCTATTGTTACAAAAGCCGAAAATGAATTCAGGCTTACCCCTGACGAGCTTAAAGCTTGTATAACTCCAAAAACAAAAGCTCTTATACTGCCATATCCTAATAACCCTACAGGCGGTATAATGGAAATTGATGATCTGGCGGCGATTTCAAAAGTAATAATTGAAAATGACATAATTGTAATAAGCGATGAAATATATTCGGAACTTACTTACGGAGGAAGGCATGCCTCCATTGCTTCGCTTCCGGGAATGTACGAAAGGACTATTGTGTTAAACGGTTTTTCAAAAGCGTTTGCCATGACAGGATGGCGTTTGGGATATGCGGCCGGCCCGGAGGAGTTTATTTATAATATGAATAAAATACATCAGTATATTGCCATGTGCGCTCCGACGCCAAGCCAGTTTGCGGGTATTGAGGCGTTAAGGGGAGCGGACAGGGACAATGATATAGAAATTATGCGGGAAGCATATGATGCAAGGAGAAAATTGATTGTAGGGCGTTTCAGGCAGATGGGGCTTGATTGTTTTGAGCCGAGGGGAGCGTTTTATGTTTTTCCAAGTATACAAAAGACGGGCATGAAAAGTAAAGACTTCTGCAAAGAACTTCTCTATGACCAGAAAGTTGCCGTTGTACCGGGAACTGCGTTCGGCGAATGTGGGGAAGGGTTTATCCGCTGTTCATATGCATATTCGGTTGAAAATATAGAAGAGGCGCTTGATAGGATTGAGATTTTTGTTAAAAAACATATTAAATGAGATGGAAATATTTTTGACGGAGAGCGCTACAAAAAACGGTATACGCATTAAAGTTTGCGGCATATGCAAAATGGGATATGCCGCAAAGGCATGCAGTGAATATAAAAACGGTATAAGCAGCGCAGTTTTTCAGGAAACACATGACGAATATATAGTTGACTTAAATTTAAACCGATTAATTGTCAGTATTTCAATCAAAGAGGTGTTTGCAGTTGGAGCAAGCGTGTTTGTTGAAGGGGTTAAATATAACAGCGGCGGAATAATAGGAAATCCTTTTATCGAAGGCGAGTCGGCGGACGACGATATCGATTATATAGGCAACGGGCTTTACTGTATTGCTTTTTCAGGCAGATTTGGGGCTGTTTTCGACGGAGGAAGGGAAACGGCTGAAAGCGTTAAGAAAAGCTTTATTGAGTTTCTCGAATATGACAATGAAAAGGCTGTTTTATTGGCTGAACAATATTTAAAAAGCAAATGCCGACTGTATATTTTTGTTTCAGACGGGTGCGGTGAAAAAGGCAAGTTCTATGTTTCGGCATATAAGAAATGATTTTGGATGGAGTATAAATGATATAATGAAATGAAATTTTAATAAACTTTGACCTACTGCTATTATATATAATTATATAATAATTCGGTTTTTAGACAGAAAGTGGGAATTTCATTACAACATGGAAAATGTATTTTGACTTTAATTCTGTAACTTTAAATTAATTTGATTTAAATTTATAATAGCTTCAGTTTACAAGAGCACACATGGTTTTAACGGACGTTAGCGGCGTAATGGCTGTGTTAAAGCCGCTTGACGTAGGAACCCGCTGCGCCTGTGCATATTTGCCCTGCTCTTATACTGCTAATGCCTGTTAAAACTCTCGATATCGCAAGGGGAAAATTTTTTGCAGTTCAAGATGCACGAGCCGGCACAGCGGAGCCTACGGCAAGCGTATGCAACATGGAAATGCGGAAAATTTTTCATGATGGGGTGTGTATGTTCTTGTAAACTGAAGCTGTGTATTTATATTAATTCTTTTATAGTGTAAAGTTTTATAGGGAATTAAAAAGCAGAGGATTAATTTTTTTGTTATTATATTTTTACGGATTTTAGAAATACATAAGGTTTTGATTTCAGAATAACATAAATCTATAAAACATGTTTTATATGTTAATGATTTATTTTGATATTAAGAAGAGATGATGTTTGAATTTTAGGATGTGATATAATTATTTGCGCGGCGAATTTTTTAAGCCGGAGGAAGGAAATATTTTTATAGGCTTATGGAAATAAAATCCCATTAGGAAAATATTTTTGTTTTCATAATGGGATTTTATGCATAATTATACCATGATATTACGGTTTAAGACTCATATCGGAATTTCTGAGCAGAAGTTCTGCTTTAAGCTTAATGTTAAGAAGTTCTCGCTTTATAATTTCGATTTTTTTATTATCATTTCTAAAACTCGGAATTGATACGCTTACGGCAACTATTGGTTTGCCGTTTTTCATTATTGGGACGGCTATGCATTGTATCTGTTCTGAAAATTCTTCGTTTTCATATGCAAAACCTTCTGCTTCAACCTGTTTAAGCTGATTGTAAAATATGTTGATATCCGTAATCGAATATTTTGTGCATGAAGGCATTTTATCGGGAAATAATTCAAGTATTTCTTCAAACTGCATTTTACAAAGAAGGCACTTGCCGAGGGCTGTGCAGTTGGCGGAAACTTGCTTGCCGACATACGTTACAAGACGAAGCGACTGAGGTGAGTCTTTTTTTGCAATATAAAGCACATTAGGTCCGTCAAGTATTCCCAAGCTGCAAGTTTCATTACATATTTCAACAAGTTTTGACATTTCTTCGCTAATGTGAGAAAGAAGATTCTGGTTATTTACATATGTAGAACCGATTGCGAATGTGCTGACGCCGATTGTATATTTGAGAGTATTTGGATTAAGAGATATATAATGCCTGCTTTCAAGCGTGTGTATCATAGGAAATATGCTGCTTTTCGGAGCCCCTATAATTTTTGAAACTTCTGTTAAACTGTATCCTGTTTCACTTGACGCCAATAATTCAAGTATGTCAAGAACTCTGTTTGTGGTGCGGTGTTCAGTCGGGTTCATAAAATTCTCCTTTATTGATTGTTAACTGTCTCAAATTTAATTGTTTTGTTTATACCGGATGAATATATCGGTTCGTTTTTATCGGTTATAAATACAGCTTCGGTATCATCGGTATTTTCGATTAATTCCATACCTTTTTCGGCTCCGAGAAGAAAACACGTCGTGCTGAGGGCATCGGCGTCTGCTGATGACGATGATATGATTGTTACAGAATTTAAGCCTGTATTTGCCGAATATCCTGTGTTTGTATCAAGTATATGATGATACAGGGTGTTATTATCATATAAAAACCTTTCATATACGCCTGACGTAACAACCGATGTATCTTTTAAATATAATTTGCCGAATAAGACGCCTGTTTGTGAAAACGGCTCTTGTATACCTACGGAAAAAAGAGGGTCTTCATCTTCAGGGCCTATTAGGAGTATATTGCCTCCCAAAGATATAATTGCTTTTGAAACTCCGTTTTCAAGCATAAATTCTTTTGCTTTGTCGCCGATAAAGCCTTTTGCAATTCCGCCGAGATCTATTGATGCTTTAGGATCGGAAAGCCGTATTTTATTGCCGCTAATTTCAATATTTTCATATCCGACATGTTTAAGGGCTTCGGCTATTTCGTGTTCAGCCGGTTTTTTCGAGCCGTTTCCGTTAAAATCCCATAAATCTGTCACAGGGGATATTGTTATGTCAAACTTTCCGTTTGATATTTCGCTGTATTTAAGCGATAAATTTATAAGTTCGGCGGTTTCGTCGCTTACTTCCACCCATTCCCCGTTACTGCTGTTAATTTTGCTTATCTCACTGGAGCTTATTGTTTTGCTGAGCTTATTTTCATATTCACTGCATAAGGCAAATGTATCTTCTATTATCTTATTGGCTTTTTCTTCCGGCATGTTGTAAACTGATATTGTTGATATAGTATTAAGAAGAAAGCTGGTTTGTGATACAGGTTCAGCCTGTTTTGGGGTGCAGCCGGAAAACATAAGGACTGAAATTAATAAAATCATTAGTTTTCTCATGAATTATAATTCTCCTTTTTTATTCTGAGTTACTATTATACAGCAAAATTCAACTTCAAACAACAATTTTAACAACAGAATTGTAAACCTATTAAATAAAATGGTTGACAATGTAAAACTTATAAAATATAATACAATGTAAGGAGGGAAATATATAATGACAACAAGAGACTATTTAATTTGCGGTATTTTTGCAGCCGTATTAGGCGTAAGTTCAATTTTAGTTATTCCGATGTTTTTTACCCCGATTCCGATAACGTTTCAGGTTATGGCCCTTGGTATTACCGCGGCCGTTCTGGGCGGCAGGAAGGGGACGCTTTCCGTTTTGATTTATGTTCTGCTTGGGGCGGTCGGACTGCCGGTTTTTTCCGGAATGAAAGGCGGCGTTGGTTCTATATTGGGGCCTACAGGCGGATATATATGGGGATTTATACCGTTTGCATTTATATCCGGAAGCTTAATTGAATTTATTGAGAAAAACAACAAAGGGAATAAAGGTAAAATAATGCTGGAATTCCTGTCGCTTTTATTGGGTCTTGCCGCCGTCTATGTCTGCGGCACAATCCAATTTATGGCTGTGGCCGGAGTTGGGCTTGCGGAGGCTGTTGCATCGGCTGTCGCGCCGTTTGTGGTTTTAGATTCATTGAAACTTTTTGGAGCCGTCGTTATTTCGATGTACATAAAAAACAGTCTGCCGTGGGTTGCGGAACGAAATAAACAGTAATATTGTTTTTGTGAAATAATAATTTTTAATATTTTTAGTTTTAACTGAAATTTATTGTTTATGCCATTTTTTAAGGCAAACGTTTGCCGATTAAAACGTCATGCGGCTGTAAAAACGAAAAAACAAAAAAAGATAAAAACCAGCCGCTTCATTTTAACTGCGGCTGGTTTTTTTGCATGATTTAACGGCGATGCTTTTTTGAGAAATTTTTCGGTTTTACTTTGGCCTTTTTTGCCCGTTCTATGTTAACTTTTTTGCCTTTGATTTTGCTGTTGTTCATTCCGTCTATTATATCTTTTGCATATTTATAGGGTACGTCTACGTAAGTGAAGTCGTCATAAATTTCAATGGAGCCTATAAGACGTCCAGGAACGCCTGTTTCTCCGGCAAAGGCGCCTACAATATCTTTTGCATGTATCTGGCTGCTTTTTCCGGCGTTAACAAAAAGACGTACCATTTCTTTTGAAGGATCAATTTTTTTATTGCCGACAAATGAATTTTTGGCGTTTAAGTCGTCTTCGGCGTCGCTGTAATCGCTTATTGCATCGCCAAGCTGAAGCTTGAGCAAGGCGGCCGCTATATCCATGGCGGAAATATCATCGTTAAGCATATTTTCAACTATATTAACATACTTGTTTAAAGCGCCTTCTTCTATTACGGTGTTGATTTTTTCTATGAACATGTTCGTTTTTGTTGTTTCAATATCTGTCAGGGTAGGCAGTTTTTGCTGTATGATTTTTGTTTTGGCATATCTCATTATATCCCTAAGCTTATATATTTCTTTCCCGCAGCAGAATGTAAAAGCTTTTCCGCTTTTACCGGCGCGGCCTGTACGGCCTATACGATGAACATAATATTCTTCATCTTGGGGTATGTCATAATTGAATACAACGTCTACGTTGTCAACGTCTATACCCCTTGCGGCAACGTCGGTAGCCACAAGTATTTCTATTTTTCCGCTCCTGAATTTCTGCATAACCCTGTCGCGCTGTATCTGTTTGAGATCCCCATGAAGGCCGTCGGCGAAGTATCCGCGTCCGAGAAGCTGCTCGACGACGTCGTCTACGCGCTTTTTGGTATTGCAGAACACAACGGCAAGTTTCGGCGAATATATATCAATGAGCCTGCAAAGGGCTTCAAGCTTATATTTTTCCTTTACGTCAAAATATACTTGTTCTATTTGAGGGACCGTAAGTTCTTTTCTTGTTATTTTTACAAGTTCCGGATCTCTGAGATATTTTTTTGAAAGATCCATAATTTCCGGCGACATTGTTGCTGAAAACATAACTGTCTGCCTTTCTTGCGGAACTTTAGAAAGTATTTCTTCTATATCGTCCCTAAATCCCATATCGAGCATTTCGTCGGCTTCATCAAGTACGGCGTATTTAACGGATTCCATTTTTAATGTGCGGCGTTTCATATGATCCATAACGCGCCCGGGAGTGCCGATTACAACCTGAACGCCTTTTTTTAACGCCGTAATCTGCCTGTCTATAGGCTGACCGCCGTATATAGGAAGCACCATTATATTGCTCCTGAATTTTAAAAGCTTCCTGAATTCTTCGCTTACTTGGATTGTAAGTTCCCTTGTAGGGCACAGTATGAGGGCTTGAAGGCTGCGGCTTTTCGGATTGATTTTTTCTAGGCATGGTATTCCGAAAGAAGCGGTTTTGCCTGTCCCCGTTTGTGACTGGCCGATTATATCGCGTCCGGACATTATAATTGGTATTGCCTGGCTTTGAATAGGAGTTGCCTCCTCAAAACCCATATCTAAAACGGCTTTGAGCGTGCCGGGCAGAAGATTCATATCTTCAAATTTCAAATTTTCCATTAATTATTTCCTTCCTGAAATCGTTTACAAAAAAATAGTTTACGCGTTAGTATAACAATATTATTAACAAATTGCAATGTTTATTTTAATTATAGCATTGACAATTATAAATTTTATGGTAATATTATTAAGATAATGATAAAAGCTGTGAAGGTGTAAAGTAGGTATCTGAAACCCCGCCCAGAGAAGAAATGCCATGGCTGCAAGCATTTTCGGGAAGCATTTGATATTGAAGTTCCCACCGGAGCTTATTTTCTGAACTTTCTGAGATTTAAGTAGGAAAATACGTCTAGCGCGCGTTATGCGCTTAACGCTTGTCAGAGCATGAAAGAGAGCCCGCATGAGCGGGAATATGGGTGGTACCGCGGAATTTTGCCTTCGTCCCTTGATTAACAGGGGCGGGGGCTTTTTTGTATGATTTTTGAAGGGAGCATCGGAAATGAAAAAACAACTGAAAGATATTCATGACATGGCCTTAAACAGGCTGTCGGATATTAAGGAAACAAAGGAGCTTGACGACCTTAAAGTTAAACTTCTCGGCAAAAAGGGCGAGCTGACGGCTATACTTAAAGGAATGAAAGATTTATCGAATGAGGAAAGACCGGTTATCGGCCAGCTTGCGAACGAAATAAGAAACGATATTGAAACAAAAATCGAGGAGGCAAAGAACAAGCTTGCCGAACTTGAGATGAAAAACAGGCTTGAGGCTGAAAGCATAGACGTTACAATGCCGGGAAAGGCTGAGCCAAGCGGGCACAAACACCCTATGACTACGGTTATAGACGAGATAACAAATATATTTATAGGCATGGGATATTCTATTGCGGAAGGGCCGGAAATTGAAAAAGATTATTACAATTTTGAGGCTTTAAATATACCGGCAAACCATCCGGCTAAAGACGAACAGGATACGTTTTATATAAACAGCGATATTGTTTTGAGAACGCAAACTTCTCCGGTGCAGGTAAGGACAATGGAAAAGGGCAGTCTGCCTATAAGGGTTGTATGCCCAGGAACCGTTTACCGTTCCGATAATGTTGATGCGACACATTCGCCTATATTCCATCAGTTGGAGGGGCTTGTCGTAGATAAAGGAATAACAATGGGGGATCTTAAAGGGGCTCTTGCGGTTTTTGCAAAGGAGCTTTTCGGAGAAGATGTTAAAGTAAGATTCAGGCCGCATCATTTCCCGTTTACGGAGCCGAGCGCCGAAATGGACGTTACATGTTTTGCATGCGGCGGAAAGGGATGCAAAGTTTGTAAAGGCGAAGGATATATAGAACTTTTAGGGTGCGGCATGGTTCACCCTAAAGTGCTTAAAATGAGCGGCATTGATCCTGAAGTTTACAGTGGATTTGCTTTCGGAATGGGGCTTGAGCGCGTTGCAATGCAGCGTTACGGAATAACAGATCTTAGGCTTTTATTTGAAAATGACGTTAAATTCTTAAAGCAATTCTAATTGAGGAGGAAGATACAAATGGATATTTCAATGTCATGGTTAAAGGACTATGTTGACATAGACGCCGATATTAAAGATTTTGTCGAGGATATAACCTTATCGGGTTCAAAGGTTGAAGGATATACTGAAATTGCGTCGGATATTACGGGCGTTGTTGTTGGAAAAGTGCTTTCTATTGAAAAGCATCCAGACGCCGATAAACTTGTCGTAACTAAAATCGATATAGGAAAGAATGAACCTCTCCAAATTGTAACGGGGGCGACAAATCTTTTTGCGGGCGCCTATGTTCCTGTTGCAACAGACGGTTCGCACCTTGCAAACGGCGTAAAGATAAAAAAAGGAAAGTTAAGGGGAGTTGAAAGCAACGGCATGCTTTGTTCCGTTGAGGAACTGGGATGCGACAGGCATGATTTCCCGGAAGCTCCCGAAAACGGTATTTATATATTCCCGGAAGAAAAAGAGCTCGGAATGGACGCAAGGGAAGCTCTCGATTTAATTGACACTTCGGTTGAATTTGAAATAACTTCAAACAGGCCGGACTGTTTCAGCATGTTGGGAATCGCGAGGGAAGCGGCGGCAACATACAAAAAAGTTTTTCGTATGCCGGAAATAAAAGTAAATGAAACGGCAGACGGGGATATTAATTCAATGGTATCGGTTGAGATATTAAATCCCGATCTTTGTCCAAGATATGTCGCAAGGATTGTTAAAAACGTAAAAATAGGCCCGTCTCCCAGGTGGATGAGGAAAAGGCTGCGTTCAGTCGGGATTAGGCCGATAAATAACATTGTCGATATAACTAACTATGTAATGGCTGAAATGGGCCAGCCTCTGCACGCTTTCAGCATTGACACTATTGACGAACATAAGATTATCGTAAGGAATGCAAAAGAAGGCGAGAAATTCAAGACGCTCGACGGAGTTGAAAGGCAGCTGGATCCTTCCATGCTTGTTATCTCGGATCCTAATAAGGCGGTGGCCATTGCGGGAGTTATGGGCGGCGAAAACTCTATGATTACAGGCGATACGGAAACAGTGTTATTTGAATCTGCTAATTTTAACGGGCCGAGCGTAAGGATAACGGCTAAAAAAGTAGGTTTGAGAACTGACGCGTCAAGCAAGTATGAAAAGGGTTTGGATCCTAATTTAAACAGGATTGCGGCAGACAGGGCCGTTCAGCTTGTGGAACTTTTGGGATGCGGCGAGGTTGTAAAAGGCGCTGTGGACTGTTATCCGAATAAAAGGGAGCCGTGGGAACTTTCATACGATCCGGAATGGATAAACAGACTGCTTGGGACAGATATTTCAGAGGACGAAATGGTTGAAATATTTAAACGTCTTGAAATTGATGTTGACAGGAAAAGAAGAGTTGTAACAATACCTACTTTCAGGCCGGATCTTGAAGCTCAGGCGGATCTTGCCGAGGAGGTTGCGAGATTTTACGGATATGATAAAATAGAGCCTACGCTTGCGGCTGGGACGCCTACTGTAGGCAAAAAGACGTACAGCCAGATAATTGAAGATATAATTAAACAAACAATGATTAAAAACGGCATCTTTGAGGCTATGAATTTTACATTCGAGAGCCCTAAAGTTTATGATAAGCTTAATATAGAAAAAGACTCGCATTTAAGGAATTCTATTAAGATATTGAATCCGCTCGGTGAAGATTTTTCTGTTATGAGAACCACAACTTTAAACAGCATGCTTAATTCCCTCTCTACAAATTACAACAGGAGAAATATGGAAGCGGCGCTGTTTGAAGTAGGCAAAGTTTATATACCAAAATCTCTTCCTCTGACAGAGCTCCCGGACGAACCAAAGAAACTTACGATTGGAATGTATGGCGCGGGATGCGATTTCTACAGGCTTAAAGGCATTGCAGAGAATCTTTTTGAAGCGGTTGGCATGGATAAAGAGGTTGAATATATACCAAATAAAAATATAAGCTGGATGCATCCGGGAAGGACCGCCGACGTTTCTGTAAACGGCGAAAGCTTCGGATATATAGGGGAGCTTCATCCGACTGTAGCTAAAAATTATTCTATCGGCACGAGAGTATATATTGCCGTAATTGATATTGAAACTGTATTTGCAAAAAGCGATATGGTTCGCGAGTATAAGCCTCTGCCGAAATTCCCTGCAATGACAAGGGATATTTCAATGGTTGTTGACAGCGGCGTATTTGTTAAGGATATTGAAAAGGTTATTAAGAAAAAAGGAGGAAAACTCCTTGAAGAAATATCCCTTTTTGACGTATATACAGGCGGCCAGATTGAAAAAGGGCTGAAATCCGTATCATATTCGTTAACTTTCAGGGCTTCTGAACGGACATTGGTGGACGATGAGGTAAATTCCGTAATGGACAGGATACTTGCATCCCTTAAAGAGGAATTCGGGGCAGAGCTGAGGGAGAAATAATTTATAATATGACAAAGCTGTTAAAATGTAAATTTTTAGATACGGTTGCAATTTAAATCTGTAACGCGTAAATAAATAAAACTTAAAAATCGATTTTTAATACAGGCTATAGCTTTATTAATTTATCGGAACAGCTGAATTTTTAATTATGATATAAAAAGCCGTTTATTTCAAATTCAGTTTTGCATGTAAATAATGAAGGTATTTTATGCCTTGCAGACATCTGCAAATGTAAATTGTTTTTTTGGTTATGCGTTTTCAATACATTAAAATACCGCGGCCGCAAAGCCGCGGTATTGTTATTTATTGATAGTTTGGGCGGATAAGTCCGTTTGACAGGCGTTCAAGCTTGCTTATTGCATCATCTTCGACAGGTTCGCCGTTTTCGTCAATTTCATTGCGTATATTCAGCATTTCCCTGTCAATGGACGATATTATTTCGGCACAGTTGTAAAGACGGCTCGAAATCATGCTTTCATTCGGTATATTCCTTTTATATTTAAGCGTATGTTCAAGGCTTGCCCAAAAGTCCATCGCTATAGTCCTGAATTGTATTTCAACCCGTATGTTTTCTTTCCTGTCTGAGAAAAATACCGGTATTTCCACTATGATGTGGTAACTTCTGTAGCCGTTTGGTTTTGGGTTTTTTATGTAGTCTTTTACCGCTATTAATGTAATATCATCCTGGGATGTAAGCATATCCGAAACGCGGTATATATCGTCTATAAAAGAACATATTACCCTTATTCCTGCGACGTCGTTAAGGTTTTTTACTATTGAAGGACATGAAACGTCATAACTTCTTGATTTTAATTTCTTTACAATACTCATTGGTTTTTTGATACGCTGGGTTATAAATTCTATAGGGTTTCTGCTGTAACGCATGGCAAGATCGTCGTTAAGGGTTTCAAGTTTTGTCCTTATTTCGCGGATAGCTGAGTTATACATCATCATAAGTTCCTGAAATTGAAGCGTTTGTTCTATAAAAAGTTCCGTATTTTTTGATATTTTTTGTTTTTCGCGGTCTTCTTGTATACCATTTATAATAAGATCGGCGTTTTCCATTTGTTATTCTCCTTTGCAGACTTTTGTTAAAATTTAATCTATAATACGATTATAACATATTTTTTGTTTAAGTGTTAAATAAACGGCGATAAATATTATTGCCGTGCATACGTTGATTTTAGGTTAAAATTATGTTATTGTAATAAAATAGGTTTTTAGTGAAGTTTTTTAATACAAAACTGTTTCTATATATTAAGAGGCAATAGTTTTTGTGTAATTTGTATGAAAGGGAGAATTTAATGAAAGTTACAGATGAGATTATTGATTACATCGGTATCCTCGCACGCCTGAAACTTGATGACAGCGAAAAGGAAAGCGCTAAAAGCGAATTGGAAAAAATCATAAATTATATGGACACTCTTAGTTC
This sequence comes from Anaerotignum faecicola, assembly GCA_024460105.1. Classification (NCBI taxonomy): domain Bacteria; kingdom Bacillati; phylum Bacillota; class Clostridia; order Lachnospirales; family Anaerotignaceae; genus Anaerotignum; species Anaerotignum faecicola. The sequence continues at coordinate 211,374 of JANFXS010000003.1, read as the reverse complement.
CCTTGACACAACAAATATTGAGGAAATGAGCCATGCGTTCCCTGTAAAGAACGTTTTTAGGGAAGATATTGTGGGCGAGTCTGTTGACAGGGATGTTATAACATTAAATGCGCCTGATAAAAAAGACGGCTGCTTTAAAGTTCCGAAAACTGTTGAATAGGAGGGGCCATATATAATGGAATTAAATAAAATGACTGCCCTTGAAATAGGCAGAAAAATAAAATCAAAAGAACTGGGCGTAGTTGAAGTAACGAAAGATACTATTTCAAATATAGAAAGAATCGATAAAACGTATCATGCTTTTGTTGATATATGCGGCGAGAGGGCTTTAAAACAGGCCGAGGAAGTGCAGAAGAAAATTGACGGCGGTATTTTAACGTCGCCGCTTGCCGGAGTGCCTATGGCCGTTAAAGACAATATGTGTACAGAAGGTATTTTAACGACATGTTCATCAAAAATACTTAAAGGGTTTAAGCCGACGTATTCGTCAACTGCAGTAAAACGCCTTGAGGACGCCGGGGCTATACTCTTAGGCAAGCTTAACATGGACGAGTTTGCAATGGGTTCGACAACGGAAACTTCGTTTTATGGCCCTACCGTTAACCCTTGGGGCGAAAACAGGGCTCCGGGCGGCTCCAGCGGCGGTTCGGCGGCGGCTGTTGCGGCTGATGAAGTTTATTATACCCTTGGTTCCGATACAGGCGGATCGATACGCCAGCCGTGCGCTTTTTGCGGAATAACGGGCATAAAGCCGACATATGGAACCGTTTCAAGATATGGTCTTATTGCATATGCTTCATCCCTTGATCAGATAGGGCCTATGGGTAAAAATGTTGAGGACATTGCAGAGGTTTTGTCCGTTATAAGCGGGCATGATCCAAAGGACAGCACATCGGTTGATATGGGGCCTATTAAAATTTCGCTTGAAAACAATGTTAAAGGCATGAAAATTGGGATTCCTAAAGACTATTTCGGCGAAGGGCTTAACCCTGAAGTTAAAAAGAGCGTGCTTGAAGCCGTTAATAAGCTTGAAGAACTGGGGGCGTATATTGAGGAATTTGAAATGCCGTCGCTTAAATATGCAATACCAGCGTACTATATTATTGCATGCGCCGAGGCAAGCAGCAACTTGTCGCGTTTTGACGGCATTAAATACGGGTATTCGGCTCCCGACTTTGATGATTTGACGGATTTATACTATAAGTCAAGAAGCCAAGGGTTTGGAACGGAAGTTAAAAGAAGGATCTTAATAGGCGCCTTTGTTCTTTCAAGCGGCTACTATGACGCTTACTATAAGAAGGCGCTCAAGGTTAAAGCCGTTATCAAGAAAAGCTTTGACGACGCATTTGAAAAATATGATGCGATTTTAAGCCCTACCGCGCCTACAACGGCGCTTAAAATAGGCGAAAACTTAAGCGATCCGTTAAAAATGTACTTGGGCGATATATATACGGTTTCAGTAAACCTTGCGGGATTGCCTTCAATGGTTGTGCCATGCGGTTTTGACAGTGAAGGGCTTCCCGTTGGGCTTCAGATTACAGGCAAGCCTTTCAGCGAAAATACAATTATGAATGTCGGATATACATTCCAGCAAAATACGGATTATCATACTAAGAAACCAGTTTTGAAAGAAGTAAAGGAGGCGTGATGATATGGAATTTTTAACCACCCTTGGATTAGAGGTCCATACGGAGCTCTCCACCAAAACAAAAATTTTCTGCTCCTGCTCAACGGAATTCGGAGGAGAACCTAATACTCATGTATGTGAAGTTTGCACAGGCATGCCGGGAACGCTTCCCGTGCTTAACAAACAGGTTGTTGAATATGCGATAAGAGCGGGCATCGCAACTAACTGTGAAATAACAAAATATAATAAATTTGACAGGAAAAATTATTTTTACCCCGATCTCCCTAAAGCTTATCAAGTTTCACAGCTTTATCTGCCTATTTGCCAAAACGGACATATCGATATAGAAGCAAACGGCGTTAAAAAATCAATCAGGATCAAGGAAATACACATGGAAGAGGACGCCGGAAAACTCATACATGATCCGTTTGACGACTGCACGCTGGTTGACTATAACCGATGCGGCATACCGCTTCTTGAGATTGTTTCTGAACCTGATTTTGAAAACGGAGAAGAAGTAATTGCATATTTGACAAAGCTTAAAGCGATACTTCAGTATATAGGCGTTTCGGACTGTAAAATGGAACAGGGCTCCCTGCGCGCCGATGTAAATCTTTCTATAAGGCCGGTGGGGCAGAAAGAACTAGGAACAAGGACGGAAATGAAAAATATAAACTCTTTCAGGGCTATTGCAAGGGCTATTGAAGGCGAGAAGGAACGGCAAATAGATCTGATCGAGGACGGCGGGAAAGTAATTCAGGAAACAAGGCGTTGGGACGACAATAAAGGCGAAAGCTATCCTATGAGGAGCAAGGAAAACGCCCAGGATTACAGGTATTTCCCCGAACCGGATCTTGTTCCGATAGAAATAAGCGACGAATGGATTGAACGGGTTAAAAGTGAAATGCCGGAGCTTCCGGACGTTAAGAAAAAAAGATATATGGATACTTACGGACTTCCCGAATATGACGTCGATATTATCACGGGTTCAAAATATCTGGTTAATATATTTGAAAAAGCGTTGGAAGTATGCGGCGAACCTAAGGATGTTTCAAACTGGATAATGGTTGAAGTTTTGAGGATGGCAACGGAAACTTCAACGGAAGTCGAAAATATAAATTTTGACGCGGCAAACCTTGGAAAACTTATACTTCTGATTAAAAATAAAGTGATTAACAGAACGACGGCAAAAGACGTATTTGAAAAAATGTTCAAAGAAAATGTTGAACCTGAGAAATATGTTAGGGAAAACGGACTTGAAATGGTTAATGACGACGGAGCCGTACTTGCAGTTGTGCTTAAAGTTATTGAGGATAATCCAAAAAGCATTGCGGAATTTAAAGCAGGAAACGAAAAAGTTTCGAAATTCCTTATGGGACAGTGCATGAAGCAGCTTAAAGGAAAAGCCGATCCGGCTTCGGTAAACAGTGTTATAGCCTCAGAACTTGCTAAACTTTAAAAATTTTTATATCCCCTGAAAGAAAAACTTTTATGGGGGCTGAAACACGGGCGCAAGGGCTTTTAACATTTCGATTTTTGTCCTAAATGTTGAATTTTCGCCTAATATATGGTAAATTATTATAGAAAGAGACTGTATGTTTCACTTTATGGCTCTAGGGGGGCAGATTAATGTATAACCGTATAATTCTTAAGTTAAGCGGTGAAGCTTTAGCCGGTGAAAAAAGCGGAGTTAATTTTGACAATGACGTTATAAAAGCGATTGTCGGACAGATTAAAAAAATTGTGTCAAACGGAACTGAAGTTGCGCTTGTTATAGGCGGCGGCAATTTTTGGCGCGGCAGAAGTGCCGATTCAAAAATGGACAGGTGCAAAGCGGATCAGATAGGCATGCTTGCAACTGTTATGAACGCCATTTATGTTGCTGACTTTTTAAATCAAGACGGCGTTGAAGCAGTTGTGCAGACGCCGTTTAAATGCGGTACGATGACAGAGGAATTTTCAAAAGCAAGCGCTTTGAACCATCTGAAAAACGGCAGGGTGGTTATATTTGCGGGCGGCCTTGGGCATCCGATGTTTTCAACTGACACTATAACCGCGTTAAGAGGCGCGGAGTTGGAAGCGGACGCATTGTTTTTTGCCAAGAATGTAGACGGAGTTTATGACAGCGATCCTAATGAAAACCCAAATGCAAAGAAAATTGATGAAATAAAGTGCGAAGATATTATTAAAAACAATTTAAAAGTTATAGATCTTACAGCGGCGTCCCTTTGCTTTGAACAAAAAATACCTGTTGTAATATTTGGATTAAACGAAGAAAACAGCATTGTCCGTGCAGTAGGCGGGCAAAAGCTCGGAACTATTGTCACTGTTTAAGGATTAATATTCTAGGAGGAAGAAATATGTCGGAGAAAACAGCAGTATTTGAAGAAAAAATGAAAAAAACGATTTCAAACCTTGAAAGCGAATATTCAACTATTAGGGCAGGAAGAGCAAATCCGCATGTTTTAGACAGGATTATGGTTGATTATTACGGAACGCCTACGCCTATTAATCAAGTTGGCAATATTTCCGTTCCGGAAGCAAGGCTTATTCAGATACAGCCATATGACGCATCTATGCTTAAAGCGATTGAAAAAGCAATTAATACATCCGAATTGGGTATAAATCCAAACAGCGACGGAAGGGTTATCCGTCTTGTTTTCCCAGAACTTACGGAAGAACGCCGTATTGCCCTTACAAAAGAAGTTAAGAAAAAGGGTGAGGACGCAAAAATTGCTTTAAGGAATATCAGGCGCGACGCTATTGATATGTTTAAAAAGCAGGAAAAAGCTAAAGAAATAACTAAAGACGACCTTTCGGATCTTGAAGATGAAATTCAGAAAATTACAGACAAATACACTGTTGAAATTGATAAGAAAGCCGAAGCTAAAAGCAAGGACATACTTTCTGTTTAATTTTTTATGGAATTTATATTATGATTATATGCCCCGGACAGGGGCATTTTCTTAATGGGGGCAAAATTGTGGCTAAAGAAGAAATTAAGCTGGATGAAAACAATATTCCTAATCATATCGCTATAATAATGGATGGAAACGGAAGATGGGCGAAAAAAAGAAATTTGATAAAAAAAGCCGGGCATAAGGCGGGCGCCGATACGCTTGAAAAGATAACAAACACAGCCATTGATTTGGGCGTAAAGCACTTGACGGTGTATGCTTTTTCAACTGAAAACTGGAAAAGAAGCGATGAAGAAGTAAGCGGAATAATGGATCTTCTTCGCAAATATTTAAGGGAAAACATTAAAACGGCAAAAGTTAGAAACTGCAAAGTAGATATTATAGGGGAAAAAAGCCGTCTTGATAAAGATATACAAGAGAAAATTGAAGAACTTGAAAACATAACGAAAAATAAAACCGGACTTAACCTCCATATAGCTTTAAATTACGGCGGACGTGATGAAATTATACGGGCAGTAAAAAAAATAGCTGATGACTGTATGGACGGCGCAATAAATTGCAATGATATAACAGAAAGCTTATTTTCTTCATATCTTGACACAAAGGGAATTCCCGATCCGGAACTCATGATTAGAACAAGCGGCGAAGAAAGGATAAGCAATTTTTTGTTATGGCAGCTTGCATATTCTGAATTTAGTTTTTCGGATAAATTATGGCCGGATTACACTCCGGAAGATTTTAAACAGGCTATTTGGGATTATCAAAACCGTGACCGCCGGTTTGGCGGGCGAAACAGTTAGGAGCGGATTTTATGGTTACGAGAATCATTTCCGGTATAATTCTTCTGCCGATTGTAGTTTTTTTTGTAGTTGCAGGCGGATTGCCGCTGAAGTTATTTACACTTTTTTTAAGCCTTGTCGGGATGAATGAATTTTATAAGGCTTTTGGGCATGATAAAAAAGCATTGTGTGTTTTGGGATATACTTGTTCTTTTGTATATGTAGTGTTTGCGGAATTTTTTATAAATGAGAATAATATGTTTAATGTTCTTGTATCTATTTATTTGGTTACACTGCTTATAACTATGGTCGTTTTCCATAATGATGTAAACATCAAGGACATAATAATTACGTTTTTCGGTTTTTTTTATGTGTCGTTTTTAATATCTCACATATACCTCGTAAGAGAATTTACATACGGGAACTTTTTTGTGTGGCTGATATTTATTTCGGCTTTTGGCTGCGATACGGGCGCATATTTTACGGGAATGGCTTTCGGCAAACATAAACTTATACCGACTCTGAGTCCGAAGAAAACTGTTGAGGGAGCTGTAGGAGGAGTAGTTATAGCCACTCTGATTGCTTTTGTTTATGGCTTTTTGATTGAAAAATACTTTTCCCTTGAAGGCGTTAATACAGTTGCTCTGTGCATAATAACAGGGATACTTGGTTCTATGCTTTCACAGATTGGAGATTTATCCGCTTCTGCAATAAAGCGTTATGTCGGAATTAAGGATTATGGAAACCTTATTCCCGGACACGGGGGGATCTTGGACAGGTTTGACAGCGTCTTGTTTACAGCTCCTGTTGTTTATTATATAATGCTGTTTTTAATTGAAGTAAAGGTGATAGTATGAAAAATATATCCATATTGGGCTCTACAGGCTCTATAGGCGTGCAGACGCTTGATGTTGTGAGGATTTCAGATGAATTTAAAGTTGTAGGGCTTACGGCCAACAGCAACACGGAACTTTTGATAAGGCAGATAGAAGAATTCAGGCCGCTTAAAGTTGCCGTGATGGATGAAAAAAAAGCGGAAGAATTGAAAGGTATATATAAAGGCAGAGGCCCGGAAATATTATCCGGCATTGAAGGGCTTATTGAGGTTGCCGTAATGGACGAATGTGAAACGGTTGTTGTTTCTGTTGTGGGAAATATCGGAATAAAGCCCACATTTGAAGCTATTAGGGCAAAAAAGGATATTGCCCTTGCGACAAAGGAAGTGCTTGTTTCAGGAGGAAGCCTGATAACAACCGAGGCGAAAAGAAACGGCGTTAATATTTACCCTATAGACAGCGAACATTCGGCGATATTCCAATGCCTTCAGGGAAATTCAATGAATAAAATTGAAAAAATAATTTTAACGGCTTCCGGTGGGCCTTTCAGGGGTAAATCCGCGGAAGAGCTTAATGATGTTACTCCGCAAATGGCTCTTTCACATCCTAACTGGGATATGGGTGCAAAAATTACAATAGATTCGTCTACTATGATGAATAAAGGACTGGAAGTTATTGAGGCAAAGTGGTTTTTTGACGTTGATATAAGCCGGATAGAAGTTCTTGTACATCCTCAAAGTATTGTTCATTCAGCCGTTCAGTATGAGGACGGGGCGGTTATCGCCCAGATGGGCGTGCCTGATATGAAAGTTCCCATAGCATATGCGCTGACATATCCCACAAGAATTAAAAGCCCGTTTAAAAGGCTTGAGTTGGCCGAAATAGGGACGTTAACTTTTGAAAAGCCTGATATGGACACTTTTAAATGCCTTTCCCTTGCATATAAAGCTATTGAAACGGGAGGGACGATGCCGGCTGTGCTTAATGCGGCAAATGAAATTGCCGTTTCAAAATTTTTGAAAAACGAAATAAAATATTTGGATATTCCTGTTATAATAGAAAAAACTATGGAAGCATATACTGTTAAATACGACTACTCAATTGACGAACTTTTAGAAGCCGATAGATGGGGCCGTGAGTTTTCAAACAATTTAAATATGGAAGGAAAATGTTAATGTCAGGCGTGTTTTCAATACTGATTTCCTTATTGGTGTTCAGCATCTTAGTTTTGGTACATGAATTCGGCCATTATTACACGGCCGTAAAAAACGGAATTTTAGTGGAAGAATTTGCAATAGGCATGGGGCCTGTTGTCTGCCGTGTCAAGCGGGGAGAAACTGATTTTACTATAAGGGCGCTTCCGCTCGGAGGGTTTTGCCGTATGCTTGGCGAGGACGGCGAATCAGACAATAGACGCGCTTTCAGCAACAAAAATGTTTGGCAGCGAATTGTCGTGATTATATCCGGACCTTTAATGAATTTTGTATTTGCTTTTATAGCTGTCTTTTTTGTTACATCAACGGCCGAAGCGATTGTTTTTCCAACGGTTTCAAGCGTTTTGGAAGATTCCAATGCGGCTGTAAGCGGTTTGGAGGAAGGCGACAGGATTATAAAAGTCAACGGTGAAAATATCGGAACTTATCAGGAACTTTTTCTTGTGCTTGACGGATGCGGAGGCAAAACGCTTGACGTGGTTGTAGACCGCGGCGGAGAAAAAGTACAGATGTATATAGATCCTGTTGTTTCAAGTGACAGCCGTTGGATAATAGGATTCAGCCCACAGGTTAAAACAGGGCTGTTTTCTGAAAAAGTCAGCGGATATGACAGTATGACGTTAGGCGAAGCTGTTGCCGACACTTTTTACACAATGAGGTTTTATGTAAAATCGGTTGTCGTAGGCTTTGTACGCATTTTTACACTGAACATTTCGCCTGAAGAAATAGCCGGCCCTATAGGAGTTGTGGAAATTATGGGGGAAAGCGTACAGCAGGGATTAGAATACAGTTTTATGGACGCCGTCAGAAACGTACTTACTATAGCGGCGCTTTTAAGCACTAACCTCGGAGTAATAAACCTTTTCCCAATACCTGCCATGGATGGCGGGCGGCTTGTATTCCTTATAATCGAAGCTATACGGCGCAAGCCTATAGCGCCCGAGCGTGAAGGCATGATCCATTTTATGGGTTTTGTACTGCTTATGGCATTTATGGTTATGATTGCTTATAATGATATTTCGCGTATTATTTTTGGTTAAAACCTTTGGAGGCAAATAATGTTAAAAAGGAAGATCACAAGAACCGTTAACGTTGGAGGAATTGCAATAGGAGGTGGAAATCCTATTGTAATTCAGTCTATGTGCAATACGGACACAAGGGATATAGACGCAACTGTTAAACAGATAACGGAACTTGCAAATGAAGGCTGCCAAATTGTAAGGGTGGCTGTTGTAGATATGGAAGCGGCAAAAGCTATTGGGGAAATAAAAAAGCATATTTCTATTCCGCTTGTCGCCGACATACATTTCGATTACCGTCTTGCTGTTGAGGCAATGGAACAGGGCGTTGACAAAGTAAGGATAAATCCGGGGAATATCGGAAGCCGTGAGAAAGTAAAAGCGGTTGTTGACACTGCAAGAAAAAAGCATATTCCTATAAGGATCGGTGTTAATTCAGGCTCTCTTGAGAAGGAGCTTTTGCAGGAATATGGAAAAGTTACGCCGCAGGCTCTTGTTAAAAGCGCTATGAAACATGTCAGAATACTTGAAGAATTTGATTTTCATGACATTATAATATCCATAAAGGCGTCCGATGTCCCAATGAGCATAGAAACATACACGCTTTTAAGCGAAAATTGCAATTATCCCATACATTTGGGTATAACGGAGGCAGGAACAGTTTGGGGCGGCACTATAAAGAGCGCTGTCGGTATAGGAGCCATACTTTCTATGGGCATCGGCGACACAGTGAGGGTTTCGCTTACCGGAGATCCTGTTGAGGAAGTCAGGGCGGCAAAAGAAATTTTGAAAAGCCTTGGCCTTGGAAAGTTTGGCGTTGAGTTTATATCATGTCCAACTTGCGGAAGAACGGAAATTGATTTGATTTCAATAGCGCAGGATGTGGAAAAACGATGCCGCAGAATTAATAAAAATATAAAAGTTGCCGTAATGGGATGCGCTGTCAACGGTCCGGGGGAAGCTAGGGAAGCGGATATCGGAATTGCAGGCGGAAAAGGCGTCGGTTTAATTTTTAAAAAAGGCGAGATTATACGTAAAGTTGATGAAAAACTGCTTGTAGACAGCCTTATGGAAGAAATAGAAAAACTTTAAAGGAAATGGTTTAATGGTGCAGGAAAGCGCGGAAAAAAATAAAGAATTTAATAATGTTTTCAGGCTCCTTTCCCTGCCTACGGATACAAGGGAAGTTTTCAGCAAAGCTATTGTAACAAAACATGTCCTTCATAGGCGTGAGCGGTATTTTGAATTGGGGCTTTCATTGCCTGAAATTATAAATGAAACTTACATAGATAAAATGAAAAGTGAAATACTCGGACAGCTCCCGCTTAATGATATGCATGTTGAATTTGTATATCCTCATTTGGAAACCGATGGGAAAAAAATCGTTGAAAACGACTGGGAAAATATAGTATACAGTATTTCAAAGGAAAGCCCTCTCTGCAAAAACATTATCCAAAAAGCAGAGTGGAGATTAGAGGGAAACAGGCTTGAAATATATGTGAAAAACAGCGCGTCTTATTATATGATTAGGCGCGGCATGGACAAATTTATTGAAAATAAGCTTTATGAGGAACATGGCCTTGACATAAAAACCGTTTTTAAGGATAAACTTTCTACGGCTGAAGAAACGGCTATTTTCAGAAAAGAACTTGAAGAAAAAGAAATATCCATACTGAAAGAATTACAGGACAGTAAGAAAGAAGCTGTTAGGGAGGCTGAAAATCAGGCCATAAATAAAGCGAGCGAAAAAATTGCAAACGGTATAATTATCGGAAAAGAGATTTCTGGAACTGTAACGAATATTGCGGAAACAAAAATTGAAGGCGAAAAAGTAATAATTGAAGGCCGGATATTTAATGTTGAATTGAAAGAAATAAAAGGCGAAAGATATATCGTATCGTTTGATATAACTGATTTTACCGATTCTACAACCGTTAAATTTTTTGCTGACAAGAAAGTTTACGACAGTGAAATGGAGCCTATTTTTAAAACCGGAAATTATCTTAAAGTTAAAGGCGAGGTACAGTTTGACAAATATGCCAAAGAAATAAATATAATGACAAGGGATATTTCCATAGGCAAGAAGCCTGAAAGCCGCAAAGACACGGCTCCTGTAAAGAGGGTTGAACTTCATCTTCATACGCAAATGAGCCGTATGGACGGTATAACTCCGGCAAAAGAATATATTAAGCGCGCCCTCGAATGGGGACATAATGCCATTGCGATAACGGATCACGGCGTTGTACAGGCTTTTCCGGAAGCGATGGAAACAAGCTGCGACAAGAAACTAATAAGCAAGTATGATAAAAAACTTAAAGTTATATACGGTGTCGAGGGCTATTTAATAGACGATCTGGGAACGGCAGCGCTTTGTCCGAGGGGGCAAAGTCTTGACGATGAGTTTACTGTTTTCGATATTGAAACGACAGGACTTTCACGTGAGAGGGATCGAATAACCGAAATAGGAGCGGTCAAAGTCAGAAACGGAAAAATAACTGAAAAATTTTCAACTTTTGTAAATCCTCAAGTTCCGATAAGCGAAGAAATAACAAAACTTACGGGCATAGACGATTCAATGGTTAAAGACGCTCCGGTGATTGAAGAAGTTCTGCCGGAATTTATAAAATTTTTCGGAAACAGCATGCTTGTAGCGCATAATGCTTCTTTTGACACGTCCTTTATAAGAAAAGCGGCGGAGAGGGCAGGACTTCCTCCTATAGAAAACACAACTGTCGATACTCTTGAGCTTGCAAAAAGCCTTTTGCCTGAGCTTGGAAAATACAAGCTTGATATTATTGCGAAACATATGGGCGTGGAACTTAAAGGCCATCACCGGGCTGTCAATGATGCGCAGTGTACTGCCGAAATATTTGAGAAATTTATTGAAATGCTTGCCGAAAAAGAAATATATAATATTGACGATGTGAATGTATTTTGCAGCAGAACGGTAAATTACAGCAAGCTTAAATCAAACCACATTATAATACTTGTTAAGAATTATATCGGTCTTCGGAACCTTTATGAGCTTATAAGTATGTCGCATATAGAATATTTTGCAAAAAAAAGGCCGAGAATACCGAAAAGTAAATTAATGGCTTATCGTGAGGGGCTTATACTGGGAAGCGCATGCGAAGCCGGCGAGCTTTACAGGGCGATACTTGACGATAAACCCGCTGAAATAATTGACGGTATAGTGGACTTTTACGATTATCTGGAGATACAGCCTAACGGCAACAACAAATTTATGATTAACTCACCAAAAGTTGACTCGGTAAACAGTTTTGACGATATTATGAATATAAACAGGAAAATACTCGGATTGGCGGAAAAACATAATAAACTTGCAGTTGCGACATGCGATGTGCATTTTATTGATCCGCAGGACGCCGATTACAGGAAAATCATAATGACAGCCGAGGGATTCAGCGATGCGGATAATCAGGCGCCGCTTTATTTCAGGACAACAAATGAAATGCTTGAAGAATTTTCCTACCTTGGCGAAGAGAAGGCATATGAAATAGTTGTTACAAATACAAATTTAATTGCGGATATGATTGAGGACATTAAACCTATACCGGATGGTACGTTCCCGCCGCATTTTGACGGATGTGAGGATGACTTAAGGCGTATAACCACTACTAAAGCTACATCAATGTATGGAGATCCTTTGCCTGAAATTGTTGAAAAAAGGCTTAACAGGGAATTGAACTCAATTATTAATAACGGTTATTCGGTGCTTTATATTATAGCTCAAAAGCTTGTTTGGAATTCTAACGACCATGGATATTTAGTCGGCTCTAGGGGATCTGTCGGCTCATCTTTTGTGGCTACAATGGCGGGAATAACCGAGGTTAATCCTCTTCCTCCGCATTATCTTTGCCCGAAATGCAAATATTCCGACTTTGAAAGCGAAGTAGTTAAAAAAGTTTTTATGGAAGGCGGAAGCGGATGCGATATGCCGGACGCTTATTGTCCCGTTTGCGGTACTCTTTTAAATAAGGAGGGGCATGACATACCGTTTGAAACTTTCCTTGGGTTTGAAGGGGACAAGGAGCCTGATATTGACCTGAATTTTTCCGGTGAATATCAGCAGCAGGCGCATGCTTACACAGAAGAACTTTTCGGAAAAGGAAAAGTTTTTAAAGCAGGAACAATAGGAACACTTGCAGATAAAACAGCTTATGGCTTTGCCCTTAAGTATTTTGAAAAAAAGGAAATAACAGCGCATAATGCTGAAATTAGGCGCCTTGCTGAAGGCTGTACCGGAATTAAAAGGACAACAGGACAGCATCCAGGCGGGCTTATGGTTGTGCCAAAGGATCATGACATATGTGAATTTTGTCCTATACAAAGGCCGGCAGACGATGTTACGTCGAACATAACGACAACGCATTTTGATTACCATTCCATATCAGGCCGTCTTTTAAAGCTTGACCTGCTCGGGCACGACGATCCGACAGTTATTAGAATGCTTTATGATCTAACAGGGATAAATCCTCAGACAGTCAAACTTGACGATGCGGAAACTATGTCGCTTTTTGAATCGCCAAAAGCCTTAGGCGTCGAGCCCGAAAGGATTAACTGTGAAACAGGTACGCTCGGAATTCCTGAGTTTGGTACAAAATTTGTGCGGCAGATGCTTATAGATACGAAACCAAAAACATTTTCAGACCTTCTTCGTATTTCGGGGCTTTCGCACGGTACCGACGTGTGGGTAAATAATGCCGCCGATTTAATAGCCGACGGAACTATAACGCTGAAAGATACAATTTCAACGCGCGACAGCATTATGAGTTATCTTATAACTAAAGGCGTGCCTAATAAAACTTCATTTAAAATAATGGAAAAGGTTAGGAAAGGAAAAGGACTGGAAGAGGAAGACATGGCTGTTATGAAGGAGCATGGAGTGCCGCAGTGGTATATAGATTCGTGTTTGAAGATTAAGTATATGTTCCCAAAAGCGCATGCGGCGGCATATGTTATGATGGCGTTCAGAATAGCTTATTTCAAGATAAATTATCCTTTGGCTTATTATGCTTCTTATTTTACGGTAAGGGCATGTGATGATTTCGATTATTCATGCATGTGCTTAGGTGAAGAAACTGCAAGGCAGGCGGCAAAAAATATATACCAGCTTGGCAACGGCGCGACTGCAAAAGAAAAAAATAAGCTTACCGTACTTGAAATAGTAATAGAATTTTATGCAAGAGGTTTTGAATTTTATCCTATTGATTTGTATAAATCAGATTCGAAAAAGTTTATTATACATGAAAACGGATTGATACCACCGTTTAATTCACTCCAAGGTCTTGGCATAACAGCGGCTCAGGGTATAGTTGACGGAAGGGCAGAGATTGAAGAATTTAAAACCGTTGAAGAATTTAAAGAAAAGACAGGGGTTGGAAAAACGCTTATAGAATTGCTGAAAGAAAATAATGTGCTGAAAGGCATACCCGATACCAATCAGCTGACGCTTTTTTAAATTTGCCGAACCGCCAAAGCAATATGCTCGGCGGTTTTTATATCTAATTTTTTGTGTAGATAATATAATTTTGATTTAAGTATTACACTTTATGATTTAAATATGAATAAAAAATGATATGGATTGTTAACATTTTGTATTTAGAATTATTTCAGCCGGAACAGGAGATGCTGCTCATTTATATTAGCAAACAATATTTAAAAAGAATACATATATTAACAATGAATATATGTATTCTTTTTTTATGCTGAAATAAATTTTCAGTCGTAGGTAACCCCATAGTGATTGATAAGCGCTTTGCGTATTCCGTCTAAGTCTTTTTCTTTAATTAATTTTACTATTAACCTGTGTTCCGAAATATTTTTCTGCATATTTTCAATGCATTTATCGCCTTCTGCAACAAAATAGAAGATTGGCATAGGCATAATAGAGATTTTTTTATAAATTGATGTGAGGAACTTGTTGTCGGCTTTATATATATAATAGTCGTGTATTTTATGGTTAGAGAAAAGATAACTTTTGTAGTCGTTTGAATTACAAGCTTTTTCCATGTCGTTTATGATGGATTCCTGCTCTAAAAAATCGCTTTCGGTAAGCTTATTAATAATAAGCTGTATGGCTAATTCCTGTATATTTACAAATACTTGATAAATTTCGTTTATTTCTTTATCATTGTATTTGTTTATATAAAATCCTTTATGAGGGATTTTATGAATGATGCCATCGGAATTTAATTTTATAAGCGCTTCACGTACCGGAGTAAAGCTGACGCCGAATTTTTCGGCGATTTGTGCTTCTGTTAGTCTGTCGCCGGGCATAAGCTCGGCATTTGAAATCATTTTTGCTAAACGTTCATATACTTGATCTTTTAATAAATTACCTTCTATTTTATCTGACATTTTAACCGCACCTCTAAGTATTTTTTATATTATAAATATTATATATAATGTAAATTTACATTATATATAATATTTTGTCAATGAAATTATTTTATATTGTTCATTTATATAACTAAAAATTTGAATATAAAACAATAATTTATTTATAATTTTTATTTATATAATTAAATAAAGCCACAAGAACGGCTTCCTGCGGCTTTAAAAATAATGTTTAAATAAAATTGGTTGGTAATTTTAAATTAAAGCAACAATAAGTTTTATTTATTCTTTATTACTGTCATAGTCAACAATATGGCCGTACATGGTAAATCCGAGAGGGCAGAAATAGGATGCTGTGATTTCTATCGGCTTAAGGAGTGTGTGTTCCTCAGCTACAGACTCAAAAAAGTCAAGTTTAGCGTCGGAACATTCCCAAACATCGCCGTACCATGTATCCATTACGTTATGTGCAATTTTGTTGACTGAGCGCCCTTTATATCCCATTTGAACATCTGGAAAAAGTATAAGATTATTTGTAGGTATGAAAATATCTTTATGCATTTGCGACGGCTCTATTCTTTTATCCAATTTGCATGATCCGAAAATCAATTTTTCCATATGGGCGGAACATACGGCGCCTATTTCAAAGCCCTTGTCAAATTTTGGAAAGTAGGGGTTTAAATCGTTCATATGATGTTTTTCAAATGATGTACGCACTTCTCCTATTTTTTTCGGCGCTCCGAAAATCCATCCCCTAAGCAGAGAATAATCTTTATCAACCCAAAAGTATACATAGATTTTTGATTCTTTGCCTTTAAATCTGCATCGTACCTCTATATATGCCTCTGTAAACAAGCAGCGGTCCGGAAGATCTCTAAGTAAATTTACATCCCTTTCAACTACGGATTCATATGAATTAAAATGGATTACGCATCCGCCAGGGTTTTCAATGGACGGCTCGAGTGGGTATGGAAGAAATTTTTTCACTTCTTCAGGATCCGCTTTATAAACAATTACCATTTCTTCTCCGCAAAAATGATATGGCGGTTCTCCCAGAACGTTTCCGTTACCATTAGGAGTTAGAGGATATGAATATCCGCCTGGTAATTTTGCGGCATCTACCTTGCCTTTCAAGTTAAATCCTTCCGCTAAATATTCTGCTCTGATTGGTGCCATGATAAATCCTCCTTTTCAAATGAAATATTATATACTATATATTATATATAATATATTTTTAAAAGCAATAGTTAAATAAAAAATATTTAATTTTGGGAGTTTTATACAAATAAAAAATAAATATTTTTGCGTCTGTTGACATAAAAATATTGACATTATTGTTAAAATACTGTAACATAATTTTTATCAGCCAAGAAGGCTGTTTTCGGGAATGGATTTCCTTTATTTAAATTTAAAAATTATGAGATAAAACCATGAAGGTTGCATGTATAAATGAACAGGACATTTATGCCGCATTCATGGTTTTTTATTTTGCATTTTGGAAAGGCGGGTTAATTTTATGGGGCTTGATTATGTTATCTCTAAAATAGGCAAATATTGGGACGACAGATCTTATACGTTTGACAGCGAACATGATACCGAAAATGAAGAGATTTGGAAAAGTTTTATTTTGAGTATTTTGGGTGATGATAAAAATAAATCGGTTATTGATATCGGAACAGGAACAGGCTTTTTAGCCAATATGACAGCGGAGCTGGGGTATAATTCAATAGGCATGGACATTTCAAAGGGAATGATGGATTACGCAGTACGCCACGCCCGTGAAAAAGGCCTTAATACTGTGTATATGTATGGAAACGCGGTTGCTCTTCCGCTGATGGACAATTCCGTTGATTTTGTAATTAATGCAAGGCTTCTATGGACGCTTGTGGAGCCGGATACCGCCATAAAGGAATGGAAAAGGGTTATAAAGCCGGGCGGGAAAATTCTTAATTTTATCAGGATGAAAGAAAATGTGGGAATGACTGTTTATACGCCTGATTTTTATAACGACAGGGAAGTTGACGGCAGCCTTAAAGTTAACGGCGCAAAAATTGATGAGCTTAAAAGCCTTATGGAACGAAACGGATTAACTGACGTTGAGATAATTAAACTACCGGATACGGCGAAAAATGATGAAATAAAACAAAAGGAATGGTTTGAGCCGTGGTTCGTACTTTGCGGCACAAAACCTGTAAGCAAAACTTTCGAGGACGAAAAGTCAATCGCCATGTTCTGGAATAAAAGCGCCGATACATATGAAGAAGGACATCAAATATCCGACAAAGAAAAATGGATTAAAATTTTAACTTCTTTTATAGGGGAAAACAGGAAAATTTCGATACTTGATATTGCGACGGGTACGGGAATTATTGCTAATATGCTTGCGGAAACGGGATATGAAACCGTAATAGGAACCGATCTGTCTGAACGGATGATGAATATAGCGATTAAACATGCCGCTGAAAAAGGCCTATGCAATGTAAAGTATTGTTACGGGAACGCCATGGAATTGCCTTATGAAGATGAAACATTTGATATTGTTATAAATTCACGACTTTTATGGACTTTGACGGAACCGGAAAAAGCGGTTAAGGAATGGAGGCGTGTTCTTAAAAAAGGCGGTAAAGTTATAGCAATTAATGAATTGGAAACGGGAAAGGGCATTTCATATGATAATATAGGCGAATATATGAGGGACATTAATGTGGATAAACTTCCGTATTGCCCGGCCAGTGTTGATGAAATAAAAAAAGATTTTATCGAAGCAGGATTTAAGAATGTGGATTTGGTACATATGGAAGGCTGCCGTCTTGCCGGCAGTAATATTGAAAACTGGTATGCTTTTATTGGGAATAAATAATGAATTATATTGAGAGGGATAATTATGAAGGCAAAATTTTTGAGCATTATTTTAGCATCTTTATTAGTTTTAGGAATTGCGGCAGGCTGCTCGCCGAAAGAAGAAGCAGAACTGGACGGTGAAACCGTTGAAACAAGCGCAGATACAGACGGAAATGGAAAAACTTTGCGCATAGCTTTTCCGGATACGCTTACTACTGTCGACGTTGCAGACGTTACTGCTTCTACAATGCTTAAAGAAGTCGGCGGAGTTGTTGAAACTCTTGTTTATGCCGACGCCGATTTTAATTTAACTCCGCTGCTTGCAACAGAATGGGAAATGACAGGCGATTATACATGGGTGTTTAAATTAAGGGACGACGTTACATTTCACGACGGCACGAAATTCAATGCCGATGCAGTTAAATGGTGTATTGAAAGGAGCCTTGTGAATAATTCGGCGTTAAAAGGTTCTACATTTATTGAATCTGTTGATGTAATTGACGATTATACGGTACAGTTTAATACGTTTGAAAAAACGACGGATCTTCCCGCTGCGCTTTCATATGTCGGTACAGGCATAGTAGCTCCTTCTTCGGTTGATGAAAACGGAAATTTTGTCAAAGCGGTTGGCACAGGCTATTTTATGCAGGACAAATTTGACGAAACTTCCGGGACGTTTGAGTCTGTGGTATACGACGGATATTGGAGAGATGTAGACACTTCTGTAACAAGACGTGTTGTAAAGAGTATGACCGACGCAAGCGCAAGGAGCCTTGCAGTACAAAACGGCGAATTGGATATTGCCGCCGACGTGCCGTTCAGCGATCTCGAAACGCTTTCGAATCTTGAAAATGTGACAGTTTCAAAGTTCAATACGGCAAGAACGTATTTTTATGAATTTAATATGAATGAAGAACTTTTTCAGGATGAAAGAGTAAGAAAGGCTTTAATCCATGCGATAAACAAAGAAGAGATTGTTAACGACGTGCTTCTCGGAGTGGGCGGAGTGCCTAACGGAATTTTAATGGACGATATGCCTTGGGCAAATACAGATGTAGACACTTATGATTATGATGTTGAAAAGGCTAAGGATCTTCTTTCGGAGGCCGGTTATAAGGATACTGACAATGACGGATTTATCGACAAAAACGGCGAGAAGCTTACAATTAAATTGCTTTCATTTCCTAAAAGGCCGGGATGTCCTTTAATTGTTCAGGCTACACAGGGCTATTTTGCAAATATAGGTATTGATACAAGCGTGGAGATAGTTGACTGGAGCGCAATGAATGAAATTATTGCCGACGGAGATTATGACATGGTTCTTAATTCGGCGGCTACTGCTTATATACCAACTCCAGCATATTATCTTGAAGAATACTACTGTACAAACGATACGGGATATGTAAACGAAGAACTTAACGCTTTGGTTGACAAGTGCCAGGCAACAGCGGATATGGAAGAAAAATATGAATACAGCAGACAGGCGCAGGCTATTGCCCAGCAGGATGCGTGTGTATTTACGCCGGCGTTGTATGGGGCGGTTTTTGCTATTTCAAATGATGTAGTAAATTTTGAATACAATGCGGCGGCGCACGATTTTATTGTTCCATACGAAACGGATTTAAAATAAAATAAATTTTTGATATAATCCGCATTATTAAGATGCGGATTATATTTGCCTATTAATATCGAGGGGAAAAGTCCATGCTGGGATACATTTTGAAAAGATTAATAACAGTTTTCGGCGTGCTGTGGCTTGTAGCGACAATGACTTATTTTACAGTACACGTTACGCCGGGCGATACGGCGACTGCAATATTATATTCAATCGGAGGGGAAAACGCCGTAAATAAAGAAAATATCGAACATGTCAGAGAAAAATTTGATCTGGAAAGGTCTGTTTTTGAACAGTATTTTGAATGGACGGCAAATGTATTTAGAGGCGAATTGGGAACTTCATATAAATATAATAAACCCGTTTCATATATGCTTGGCCTTAGGGTTCCGAACACAATTAAGCTTGGCGCCTTTGCCTGCATTATTTCGATTATAGTGTCGATACCTTTGGGAATTTTAAGCGCTCTAAAACACAATAAACTGACAGATCATTTAAGCAGGATAATTACATTGGCGGCGGCATCATTCCCGCCTTTTTGGATTGCTATAGTGCTTATTATAGTCTGTTCTCTTAAACTCAAATTATTTCCTGTAAGCGGAATGGATGGTTTCGGAAGTATAATACTTCCGGGAGTTACTCTTTCGCTTGGAATGACGGCGGCAACGACAAGGATGATGCGCACAAGCATGCTTGACGTTATGAGCCAGGACTACATATGGGCTGCGAAAACAAAAGGGCTTACTGACGGAAAAATTATAACAAGACATGTTTTGAGAAACGCAATTCCTCCCATTATCACAATAGTTGGACTTCAGATAGGGCATATACTCGGAGGAGCTGTGGTAATAGAAAATATATTTTCGTGGCCCGGAGTTGGAGGACTGCTGATTGACGCTATAAACGCAAAAGACACGCCTATGATTGAAGGTTGTGTGCTTGTAATTGCCTTTGGGTATGCTGTTATAAATTTAATTGTAGATATAATATATGCATGTATTGATCCAAGGCTGAAATATTCAGGGGAGGATAAATAGATGTCCGATTGTTTTAAGAAATTTATGGATTATATAAACAGGAAAAATTTAATGCTGTTTTTAGGGGTATTGTTCACGGTTTTTATAGTATTGGTTACAATTTTTGCCCCTGTATTGGAACCGTACGACCCGACAAAAATGGAGCTGTCGCAAAAGTTTATAGCTCCGTGCAGCAAGTTCCTGTTCGGAACAGATCATATGGGAAGGGATATACTAAGCAGAGTTATAGAAGGGTCAAGGGTATCGCTTATTATTGCGGCGTCGGTTGTAGGCATAAGCGCTGTTGCAGGGCTTATTCTGGGAATGGTTTCAGGATATTTAGGCGGCGTTGTAGATATGGTTATAATGAGAGCGGTGGACGTGCTTCTTGCTTTTCCTACTATTATATTTGCTCTTGCTGTTTCGACAGTTATTGGTTCGGGTCAGACAAACTTGATTATTGCCATCTGTTTTATACAGTGGACTCGCTATGCAAGGGTTGCAAGGGGAGAGGCCATGATGCTTAAAAATGCCGAGTATATAGAAGCGGCCAGAGCTATAGGCAATACGGCAACGCAGATTATACTTAAATATATATTTCCGAATATAATATCAAAAGTTATTATTTTGGCGTCTTTAGATATCGGTTCAATTATATTGTATTGCGCGTCTTTAAGTTTCCTTGGACTTGGAGCACAGCCGCCTTCGCCGGATTGGGGAGTTATGATAAGCGAAGGAAAAGAATATATGCAGTATGCCCCTTGGATTGCCGTATTCCCGGGGTTGGCGATTGCTTTTTCGGCTCTTGCATTTAATATGCTAGGCGACGGGCTTAGGGATTTGCTGGATCCGCGGATGAAAGAAAGCGTTAAGGCTGAATAGGGGGAAATAATGAAACTTCTTGAAATAAAAAATTTAAACGTCAGCTTCATAGTTGACAAAAAGCCTGTTCATATTTTGAATGATGTTTCAATAGATATAAATGAAAACGAGGTTATGGCTGTAATAGGGGAAACGGGGTGCGGAAAATCAGTTACGGGAAGTTCGGTTTTGCGTGTCCTGCCGGAAAATGCAGTTATTACGGGAACCGTTTTATATAAAGGAAAAGATATTATGAGTATGGGGGAAAAAGATTTCAGGCTTTTAAGAGGAAAAGAAATTGCCGCCGTGCCGCAGAGCCCTTCAACGTCGCTTGATCCGCTTATGAGAATAGGCGAACAGGTGGCCGAATGTGTTACAAACGGAAAAAGCATGGCAGGGAGAGAAAAAAATATATTAAAAGAAAAGATTTTTTCTATATTTTCACAATTAAGTATGCCGCGTGAAAAGGAGCTTTATTCAAGTTATCCATGCGAATTAAGCGGCGGTATGAGGCAGAGAGTTTTAATATCAATGGGAGTTATTACAAAACCAAACCTTCTTATTGTGGACGAGCCGACAAAGGCCATAGATTGGGCATTGAGAAAAGAAGTTGTAGAAATTATGCGTAAACTCAAAGAAGAAATAAAATGTTCAATGATGTTTATAACGCATGATTTAGCGGCAGCCGGCAGTATTGCAGATAAAATTGCGGTAATGTACTGCGGAGAGGTAGTCGAAATTGGAAGTGTGAAGGAGGTTTTGAAAGAACCAAAGCACCCATATACAAAGGGTCTGATTGACGCTATGCCGTCGAAAGGGTTTAAAGTAATGGACGGTTTTATGCCGTCTTTTTCGGAAATACCGAAAGGATGCCGCTTTCATACAAGGTGTGTGTATAAAAAAGAAATATGCGGGACAGTTGTGCCGAAAGAAATATTAAAAAACGGCGTTATGGTGAAATGCCATTTATTTAACGGCAATTAGGAAAGGCTGGGGAAGCAAATGCTTTTAAGTGTTGAAGGTCTTTGTAAGCGTTATAAATCCGGAGTGTTCGGAACACGGATTGTTGACGCTGTAAATAATGTTAGCTTCGGCATAAATAAAGGAGAAATTTTTGGGCTTATTGGTGAAAGCGGATGCGGCAAGACTTCGGTTACAAAGATGATACTCGGACTTTTGAAGCCGACAGGCGGAAGAATATTATTCGAAGGACGGGACATTACTAACTTAAATCAAAAACAATGGCGTATGCTGAGAAAAGATATACAAGTTGTGTTCCAGCACCCGCAAATGACATTTAATCCGAGAAAAGATATTTATTTTGCATGTGCCGAACCTGTACGTTTATATAAACTTAATAAAAACATGACTGAGGAAGATCTGGTCAAGCATATGCTTAAAAGGGTAGGTATCCCATTTGACCAAATGAAAAAATTCCCTCATGAAATAAGCGGCGGGCAGGCACAGAGGATTTCAATAGCCCGCGCTCTTTCTCTTAATCCAAAGCTTTTAATATGCGACGAGCCGACGTCAATGCTTGATGTATCAGTACAGGCGCAGATTTTAAGGCTGATTAAAGATGCTAATGAAAAATACGGCGTTTCGATGCTTTTTATTTCCCATGATTTGGAAGTAATACAATCTATGTGCAGCAGGGTGGCCGTTATGGAAAAAGGGAGAATTGTCGAGATGGGGACAGTTGACGAAATATTTAATAGCCCGAAACATGAATACACAAAAAAGCTTATGGATTCGTATATTTATATATGATGATAATCGAATAATTTTGTGGAAGGGTTTGTTTATTATTAATTTACTGTAAAATGTTGTTTTTATATAATTGCGAATAAAGGTTTGCAAATGCTTTTACACCAAAATTTAATTTTATAAGTTTAGGCTTCGTCAAAGTTGTTAACTTACATATAATAATGAAAGATAGAAACTACGTAATTTAATTAATATTTTGGCATATTTTAGCAAAGAATTTAAATAATTGTATTAATATGTGGCCGAATAATAAAAATAAAAGAGGAGGTTAGTAATAAAACACTCCTCTCTTATTTCTGAAAACAGTTCATTATCCTTAATTTTATTTTTACAAAAATATTTACTTAATTGAAATAAATTAATAATTTCTTATATCAAATCTAATTCTTTTTCTTTTAAGGCTATTCTTATAAATTCTGTAATCATTTTCCATTGGTATGATGATTTTCTGTATCCAAAACGTATAGGATATGTTATTTCCGTATTAAAATGGCAGATACAAACATTTTGAAGCTGCTCGTGAGTAAGCACAGTGTTAATAAAACTTTCGGGGCAGAAACAAATGCCCGTGCCTTTAACGCAAAGTAAAAGACGCGTTTCTATATTGTCAGACTGAGCTTTTATAATCGGCTGGAAACCGGATTTCATGATCATATTTCTGTCTATTTGGCTTGCAATATCATTTAAGCTGCCTAAAACGAACGGACATGTACTGAACTCTGATAAGTCGTCTATATGATTTTTGCCATTTACACTTTCGGGAAGAAATTTTTTTGGAACAAGCATAACTACCTCTTCTTCATAAAAATTGCGTATTTCTATACCGTGAATCGAATCGGGGAAACAAGCTATAGCAATGTCAATATCTTTATTAATAAGGCTTTTATGAAGGGATTTATTGGATCCTTCCAACAAACGGACTTCTATGTTTGGATAACATTCATGAAAGGCCGTTATTATTTCGGGCATTATAGAACGGCTGCGTGTATAATCGACGCCTATGAGAAGCTTGCCTCTTTGATTATTTGTTATGTCATTAAATTCATTCCACATTGACTGGTAGTTTTCATAAAAAATTGACGCATATTTTAAAAAAATTTCCCCGGCATATGTAAGTTCCAAAGGATTGCTGCGTACAATTAACTGACAGGCAAGTTCCTTTTCGATCGACGATATATGGGCGCTGAGTGTCTGTTGGGTTATATAAAGCTCTTCTGCAGCTTTTGTGATGCTCTTTTTAGCCGCAACGGCAATGAAATATTCCATGCTTAAAAAGTTCATATTTATATTACCTCCAAATTGAAATGAACTATATCCGGAATTTTTTTAAATTTTTATAAATCTTTTTTTCGGATTTGCAATATTTATTTATAATAATTAAGAAATGCTTAAATATAATTAATTATTGCCGTGTTTTTTATGAAAAATTACGTTTTAACTGATGTAAAATTAAATATTGAGCAGTTTTAAGGAGCATTTTTTGTTTTGGATTATTATGATGTTTTATAATCGGCTGTTGTGAGTGTTAAGATTTTATTATGATGCACATGTTTTTGTGTGGCGGTATGAATTTACGCCTTAATTTTGATTGAAAAATATTTTAGTTTATTCTCCGTTAAACCGATAAATTTTACATTATAATTTCATAAGAACATTTTATTAAACAGTATTTATACTGTATTATACACTGAAATAAACAGTATTACAAATGTTATTATATATGCTAAGATGAGGTTAAGCCAGAGATTTTTAAACTTCTGAAACGTTATACATATAAATGTTGGAAGGGATAAAAATCTGGGATTCTATTATTAAGCTTATATATTAAGGAGGAATTTCTATGGAAAAATATGATCGAATGAAGTTTGCAACCCGTGCAATAAAGGCGGGAGAAGGACCGGATCCAGCTACCAAAGCTCTTAATACGCCTATTTATGAAACATCAACTTATGCATATAACTCAACGCATGAGTTTGAAGTGGGGATAGAAGACGCTATGAGCTGGCAGCCCGGGGCATGTCTTTACAGCAGATCTACAAATCCTACGACAATAGCTTTGGAAAGGAAAATTGCTTCTCTTGAAGGGGCGGAAGACGCGGCTATCACAGCATGCGGTATGGCTGCCGTAAATCTTGCGCTGCTAAGCAGTTTGAATGCGGGGGATCATTGTATAGCTTCAGACGACATTTTTTGCTGCACAAGATCTTCTTTGGAGGATATACTTCCTTCAAAAGGAATCGAGGTCGATATCGTAAATGTTATTGATATTGCTAATATAGAAAACAAAATCCGTCCGAACACAAAAGTAATTTATATTGAAGCATTGTCAAATCCACGGCTTGAACTTGCAGATATACCTAAAATAGCTGAACTGGCGCATAAAAATAATATAAGGTTTATTGTTGACAATACGTTTTTATCGCCGTATCTTTTAAGGCCGCTGGAACATGGTGCAGATATGGTTGTACATTCAGGCACAAAATATGTTGTTGGCCATGGCGACGCTTTATGCGGGCTTGTTTCGGGCACAAAAGAAATGGTTGACCGTATACGTTATTACAACGACAATTTAGGGACTCATATAAGTCCGTTTGATTCTTGGCTTGCGCTTCGAGGTGTGCGGACTCTCCCGATAAGGCTTAAAGCACAGTGCGAAAATGCTTTCGCTATTGCAAAGTACCTTGAAGCCAAAGAAGAAGTTGAATATGTATATTACCCGGGATTAGAAAGTCATCCGCAGCATGAACTTGCTGAAAAACTTCTTCCTAACGGTTTTGGAGGTATGGTTTCCTTCCATTTAAAAGGCGGATACGAAACAATGGCAAAATTTGTTGACAGCGTTAAACTTATGCCGATTGCTACGTCTCTTGGAGATGTGCAGACTTTAATACACCCTAAACAGCATGAAGGAAATCTAATCAGGCTTTCTGTCGGCTGTGAAGACGTCGAAGATTTAATAGCCGATCTTGAACTTGGATTTGCAAATATTTAAGATGAATTAAATATTAATTGTTTTATATTATGAATTTGCTGTATATGATGCATTACATTGTCTAAGAAATACATAAGTTCACAGAATGACAAATCCAATCTGAAATATGATCGAATTATCTAGCGGAAATATATTGTAAATTTAAAGCCGCCTCAAAGTTGCAGCTTTGGGACGGCTGAAGGGTTTAATACACTGGCAGGGCGTACTTAAAACCCGATTAAAATATATATTATTGCTTTTATAATGTCAAGACGGTGTTTTTTAAATACAGAATGAATTTGGTTTTATAACTGAATGAAAATATATGGCTTATGTTAAGGGTATTTGTTATATAAAACATAATTAAATATTGATGGGTAACACTGAAAGTTAACTGTATCCGTTTTGATATTGTTTATTAATTTAATATTTCTTAAAATATGGTTGTTTTTGTGGAATGTATAACCGGAAGTCGTTTATATACTGATGAAAATAACGTATGCATTTTGTTCTGCAGCCACTTTATGGATTAGGAAACTGTGTAAATTTATATGGAGATGTCACTGCTAAACTATTTATTTAGTCAGGAGGGGAATATATGGATTTTATCGTTACCTTTTTAGGAAACGCCGTTGGTTTTTTATGGGGAACCCCCTTGATTGTTCTCGTGCTTGGTTCAGGGGCGTTGTTTACGATTGGCACAGGTTTTTTTCAGTTTAGGCATTTTAAATATTTAATGGGCAAAACGTTCGGTTCTCTTTTTAAGAAAGAGGAACGTGAAGTCGGAAGCGGCCATGTCAGTGCATTTCAGGCAATTTCGACGGCCATTGGAGGGGCTGTCGGGGTAGGGAATATAGGCGGTGTGGCTACGGCTATCGCAGTCGGTGGGCCCGGGGCTCTGTTTTGGCTATGGGTGGCAGCGCTTTTGGGCATGGGATTAAAGTGTGCTGAAGTTACGCTTGCCGTTTATTATAGGAGCATTGACGAAAAAGGCGAACCGTATGGCGGCCCTACATATTATATCCAAAGAGGTATAGGACAGTTGCTTCCTAAGAAAATAGCAAAAATCTCAACTGTGCTTGCCACAGTTTTCGGCGTTGGTTTTGCATGTAATTTCTTTTCCGGCGTTCAGGGATATACTATTGCCGAAGGTTTTACATCTGCATTCGGTATAGACATACTTACATTTGGAATTATTTATAGTATTGTAGTATGGATAATTGTTTGGGGCGGAGGCAAACGTGTTGTAGAATTTGCAGGAAAAATAGTTCCGTTTATGGTTGTTTTTTTTGTAGGAGCGGCGCTCGGAATAGTTTTAATAAATATTACGAAAGTTCCGTCGGCTATTGTTTTGATTGTGAAAAGTGCGTTCACAGGTACAGCGGCAGTCGGCGGGTTTGCAGGAGCAGCGGCGAAAACGGCAATTCAAAACGGGATTGCTCGTTCGGTTTTCAGCAACGAAGCCGGACAGGGTTCGTCTACAATGGTTCATTCACAGGCTCATGTTGAACATCCGGTACGTCAAGGGCTTTGGGGAATGTTTGAAGTGTTCGTTGACACTATGCTTGTATGTACGGTTATGTCGCTGTCAATTATCGTGAGCGGTCAGTGGAGTTCGGGCCTTGAAGGCGCAGCGTTGTCAGTTTCTGCATTTGATGCGGTATATGGCGCCCTTGGGGCAAAACTTATTGCTATTGCAATATTGCTTTTCGGTATTACGACTCAGACAGGCTGGTTTATGTACTATGATGTCCTTCTTCGTCATGCATTAAGTAAAAATATTGCGCTAAAAAATAAGATACTTATGTTTTTTAGGGTTATATATCCTCTTCCGAGCTTACTTACAATTTTTTACACGGTACATTACGGCCTCCCCACCGGAACGGTTTGGCTTGTAACGGATTTTTTCTGTGCTGTCCCGACAACGCTTAATATTATTTGCGTTGTAGCGTTAAGCGGCGTTTATTTCAAATTGGTTAAAGATTACAAGGCGCGGTATATGGGAATAGGTAAGGCTGATCCTGATTTTAAAGTTTTTTATGAAGATAAAGCGGCAGGAAAATAAAAATTTATAACTTTGCGGATATTTATTTATCACATATTAAAAGAACATAAATATTACTTTAGAAAAAAGCAGTGCGGTTTTTCCGTATTGCTTTTTTCAGATATTTCCAGTTGCAGAAAAGTATGGGTTGAAATGTAGTATTTTGGCTGATAAAATATACTTTAATATTGTATTTAAGATAGTTTATTTAAAGTAATCATTCTTTTTGAAAGATTTCTGTTTTTGGTTTATAATATATTAAGCTGTTAATTTGGAGGAAACGATTATATAGCAAGACAGATTCAAGTATAAGAATTTTATAATCTTAGCAACGATGTAAATCGGCGTAATAATATAATAGCCGTTTTATTTAGTGTATACGAAGTTTTTATATATAATTTGTTTTAAACTCCGATGTAATAAAAAATTATTAATTATTTATGAGGTTAGATATGAATTTTGAAGGTCTGATAATTTGGGCTGAAACATTCATATTAAACGGTATATTCTATCCGACATCTAAAATATAGATATTATTTTACATATAAAGCTTGGGGAATATTTTTGGTTTTCGGAATACTGTTCATTGTTGCGTCTGTTGTATGTAGAAATTTTTGCTTTCAAGTATATTAGGAGTTTTGAGTTTTACATGTATTTGGAGCATCAAAGAATTAAAAAGAACAGAGAAAACGTGTTGAAAGAGGCTTGTATTCTAAAAATTCAAAAACAGGATTTAGAGAGGTGTTTAAAATATACAGAAAAAACAGAGATTTATATAAGCACATTAAAAAAATGCCAAAAAACTGTGCATATTGGAGAAGGGCAGAAAAAAACAAAGAGAAAAATTTAATTTTGATATGGCATATCTATATTGTTGCGCTTATCGTTTTTGTGGTTATTAAATTTGACGGTTCATTCGGAAGTTTATTGGACAGGGTTGAATCGTACGGCACGGCGGGAGCGTATAACTGTAATATTGTTCCGTTAAAAAGTATAGGTGCGCAGGTTAAAAATATTAATGAACGGTGGGCTTTGAAAAATTTGCTTGGAAATATTATACCGTTTGTTCCATTTGGTATTTTGCTGCCGACAATATACAAAAAAGTTAATTCTTTTTTTAGCGTATTTATAACAGGAATTTTATTTGTTTTTATAATCGAAATTTTTCAAATGGTTACAAAATTGGGAAGTTTTGATATAGACGATATTTTATTAAATAATTTCGGAATTATTTTTGGATATACTTTCTATTTGATTGTAAAATATTTTTATTTCAGAAGAAAAAATTAACATTTATTTTAAGAATATATCCTTAGAGACTTGACAAAGCGGCAGTTTAAAAGTATATTGAATAATGCGAAAGTTATTATCAAAAGATAATAATTATTAATTTCTTGCTGTATATGAAGCAATAAACAAGTATATGGAATTATGAAATATTTTCTGCAGCAATTTGTTTTTATTGCTTTTTTTTAGCTAATATAATACGGGTAAAGCACAAATTTATTATGGGAAGGGGTTATTGAATTTGAATATCAAAAAATTGATCTTTATTGTACTGGCGTGGTTGGCTGTTGTAAGTTTTGCGGGTTCTGCCTTTATGTTTATTATGCTTGATTTTAACAGGGACAACGGGCGTGTTGTAAACTATAGCGGCGTTGTACGCGGAAGTGCGCAGCGGATTGCCAAACTTCATATGTTGGGACAGCCCGTTGATGATATTGCCGCTAACCTTGAAAAAATTGTTGACGCGCTTATAGATGGAGATGAATCTTTAGAGATACCGAAGGCGCGAAACCAAGAATTTATTGATGCTATGAATGAAGTTCGTACATATTGGCATAATGATCTTAAAGAGCAGATGATTCATGAACCCGGGGAACATGATGTAGAAAGTTTTTATAAAAAAAGCGAGGTATTTTTCAGTTTAACAGATGAAGCCGTAAGTATTGCAGAGGAAAATTCTGTCATTGGAATTACAAACATGAAAATTGTGACAGTGATAATATTTTTCATTAATTTGTCATGTATCATCATAATAGGCGCTATTGTGAACAGAAAGGTGCTTAAACCTCTTAAACTAATAGAAAAAGGTGTTGCACAGGTTGCCGAGGGAGATTTGTCAGCCCAAATAAGTTACCGTTCTAATGATGAACTGGGCATGCTTGCAGAAAGTATGCGCATAATGATAAGCAATATGAATTCATATATAAAAGAAATACAATATCAGTTAAGCGAACTTTCCAAAGGAAATTTGGATATTACTATAAAGTCTAAATTTAATGGTGATTTTGTTGCTATTGAAAATTCTCTTATTAGTATTACCGCTTCTCTTAATGAAATTATGTCTAATATTGGAGAAAGTGCAGACCAAGTTGCAATAAGTTCTTCTTACGTTTCAAGCAGCGTACAAAGTTTGGCAGAAAATGCGGAAGAAGAAGTAAGGTCAATGGAGATATTGACTTCTAAGGTAAGCGATATATCGAAACAGGTTGGAAATACTGCTGAGAATGCTGATAAAGCTGATAAAATGGTTCAAAAGGTAAGTGAGAGTATAAGACACTGTGGGGAATGTATGCAGGAAATGGTTTGTGCGATGGAGAAGATTTCCAAAAGTTCGGCCGGAATAGAAAAGGTAACGAAAACTATAGAAGATATATCTTTTCAAACAAACCTGTTGGCGTTAAATGCATCGGTGGAAGCAGCGCGTGCTGGAACAGCAGGAAAAGGGTTTGCCGTTGTTGCGGACGAGGTGCGTGCGCTTGCAAATAAAAGCGGCAGTTCGGTTAAAGGCACAGATGAACTTGTTAAAGATTCCATGACAGCTGTTAAAAACGGGACGGAAATTGTAACACAGACCTCCAATATGCTTAAAGAAGTAGTTTTAATGGCACATGAAGTTTCTGAAGCCGTTGCATCAATAAACGAAGCTACTGCCGAACAGTCAAAATCTATAGAGGAGGTAATGTTCGGAATACAACAGATAACCGATTCTGTTCACAGCAGCAGCGCCACAACGGAAGAAAGCGCCGCTTCAAGTGAAGAACTTTCCGGACAGGCAGACATACTTAAAAATTTGGTAGGAAGATTTAAATTAAGAACTTTAAGGTAAATCATATATTTTTTTATTATATGTTTGAAGTTATATTAGAAAAATAAAACCGGTATACTTTTGTATACCGGTTTTATTTTTGTTAAACTGAAATTTGAAACGGAGCAGACTGTTTGTTTAACTGTAGACATAGAGCCATAATACATCAGACGTTAAATCTAAATAATATAACGTCGCCGTCTTTAACGACATATTCCTTACCTTCGCTTCTTACAAGCCCCTGTTCTTTAGCGGCGCTGTATGAACCAAGACGGTTAAGATCGTCATAAGACACTACTTCGGCACGGATAAATCCACGTTCAAAGTCGCTGTGTATTTTTCCGGCAGCCCCGGGAGCCTTTGTACCGTTTTTAATCGTCCATGCACGGCTTTCCTGCGGGCCGGCTGTTAAGTAGCTGATTAATCCAAGAAGCTTGTAACTTGCGCTTATAAGCCTGTCAAGGCCGCTTGTTTCCACGCCTAATTCGGCAAGGAATTCCAACTTTTCATCATTATCGAGTTCGGAGATTTCTTCTTCGATTTTTGCGCAGACAACAAATACTTCCGACCCTTCTGCTTGGGCATATTCCCTTACGGATTTTACATAATTATTTGAAGCGCCGTCATCGGCCAAGTCATCTTCAAGTACGTTTGCCGCATATAATACAGGCTTTGAAGTTAAAAGCGTAAGGCTTTCGACAAATGATACGGTATCGGGATCGTCAAATACAATGCTTCGTGCACATTTGCCGTTTTCAAGCGTTTCTTTAAGCACATTTAATATATCAAGCTCTTTCTGGAGAGATTTGTCGGCACGCGCCGCTTTAACAGTTTTAGAAATGCGTCTTTCAAGTATTTCAAGATCTGAAAATATAAGTTCAATATTAATAGTTTCAATATCGCGTATAGGATTAACGTTTCCGTCAACATGTACAACGTTAGGATCGTCAAAACAACGAACTACATGTATAATTGCGTCAACTTCCCTTATATGGCTTAAAAACTTGTTTCCGAGTCCTTCTCCTTTGCTTGCGCCTTTAACAAGACCGGCTATATCAACAAATTCAATTACTGCCGGCGTCGTTTTCTCTGATGAATATAGCTCCGTAAGCCTTTCAAGCCGTTTATCTGGAACAGGAACGACTCCAACATTCGGATCGATAGTGCAAAACGGATAATTTGCGGCTTCAGCTTTGCCGAGCGTCATTGAATTAAATAAAGTTGACTTTCCAACATTTGGCAGTCCAACGATTCCTAATTTCATAAAATTCGTCCTTTCGTTATTAAAATGCATTAGGTGTTATTATACTTTATACAACGGTATTAAGCAACAATAAAGTGCATTTTAATGTTTTAACCATGCTTTCTTTTTCTATTTTTTATAATTCTCGTGATTTTTCGTTTAACTAAAAATGGTACCAAAACATAAGCAGACGTTAAAAGGAGCATTACAGCTGCTTTTATTTGTTCTTCATTTGTAATATAAATGCCGTTTGGAGAAGAAATTTTAATTTCTTTCGGTTTAACACGATAATATTTACCCATTCGGTATACCTCCTGAAAAATATTATAGCCTTAAAAGTAAAGTTTTACAATAAAATCATTACATCTGCTCTGCATATTTTATAGTACGGTTTTTAATTTTCAGGTTATTAAAAACTATATTATGACTCTAAAAAAGAGATGGGGAAGGATGATGTTAATTTTAATTCATCAAAAAACTTTAAGTCATACTAACAAAACTACGGCATTTTTGTCGTTATAAGGATATTTTTGCTCAGTATGATTTAAGTTTATGATTTCTGTAATTTTACAGGCTAAGTTTTTTCCAAAGAGTGCTTCTGCTTATGCCGAGTCGTTTTGCTGTTTTTGATTGGTTTCCGTTTTCTTCTGCAAGCACCATGTTTATTATGTCAAGATTGATTTCATCAAGTGTTTTTGTAATGTCTATAGGGGTTTCGGCTTGGCTTTCTTTTCTTATTGTTTCGCCGTTTTGCGATAGAACAGACGAAACGTCTTCTATTGTTATAAACTGGTGTTTTGTCATCACTACAAGCTGTTTCAAAAGAAAATGCAGTTGCGTAATACCGTATTCCCAATGATAATTTGATAAAAGCTGCATAGCTTCAGGCTCAAAACCGGCAATTTGAACAGGCATTTGCTGATTAATGATTGTAAGGAAATTCCTCGCTATTGTAGGTATATCTTCTTTACGTTCCTGAAGGGCTGGCATATATATGTGTACGCCTGCAATCTGATGATACAGATCCTCAGAAAATTGATTGTCAGAAATCAAGCCGGGAGCATTACCGGTGAATGTGGCTATAACCCTGTTGCGGGAAGTAAGCGCTGTGTTTGAAATATAATAGCTTAGTTTATTTTGAAGATCCATAGGCAGCAGATTAATTTTTTTAAATAAAATTGTATAGTGGTTTTCAAACAGTGGGGAACGTTCGTCTTCAAACAGCTTATTCATGGCTTTAGCGTCTATATTTCCGCAGTCGATTGAAATAAAGGGGTTTTGACCAAACTTACTTACGGAATGTATTGCATAAGCCAACGTTTTTTTGCCTGTTCCTGAGCTGCCGTATATGAGTATAGGGGTACGTCCCGCAGCCCAAAGCTTAATCTTTTCCCAAATTTCTGAAAGGGCGGCGCTTGCGGAAATTAATGCAGCGCAGTCACGGCATGTTTTAATGTCTATGCTTTCAAACGGCATTATTTTTTTATCCGAAACTGAAAATGCTTTTCTTATTTCAAATAGGGCAAGTTTTTCGTTTTTCTCTGATAAGATTGCTTTGCCTGATACGCGCCACATAGTATTTGTGGTATTTTCAATACAGTTAACCGAACCGTCGGCAAGCGTTTTTGAGATATATTTTTTTAAAAATTTGTGAGCTTCAGCCGCTTCACTGTCAGCAAAGAGCTTTGAATATACAATATCGGCGTTTTTGTCAAAGACGGCAACAAGCGAATTTGACTGTTCTAAAATCGAGTGATAAAATTCATTTTTTTCGCGTTCTTCCCTTGTGTATGAAATTATGCTTACGGCTTCATCAACGGCTTTGTCCATTGCTTCGGAGCCTGATGTTATAAGTACGGTTTCTGCTCCAAGTGTGGCCGCAAATTCTACGCATGCTCCGTCGCCGACAAAAAGCTGAACATGCTGGCTGTAATAAAGATCCATTATTATTTCTTCCATTTCCTGATTGTTTGAAGGAGGATCCGGTATTATAATATTTGTTTTGAATTCAAGCAGTTCAGTTAAAAATTTAGCGCTTTGCGCAAGGTCAAAAAAGGTTAGGAAAGCCGTTTTTTTATTTTGGCTGAACTGCGCAAGTTTTAAAGCGCGCATAAGATCGTATCCGGAAAATTCAACGTTGACAAACGGTATGTTTATAGAGCTTTGAACCATTTTTCCTGTACGTCCTCTGGATATTACCGCATCGTACTGGGATAAATCGATTGATTTGATAAGATCTACAGCAGTGTCGAGGGAAGCGGAATATATCTCGGCATCTATATCGTTTCTTTTATTAATCGAATTAAGAAGATAGCCTTTAAAGCCTTCATAAGGTGCAATTCCTAAGATTCTGTATTTATTCATAAAAGTTCTCCTATATTATTATTTGTTTTAATTTAGAGCATTATTTATTTTTTATAGTACATCAAAAAATAATAAAACACAATATAAAAATTAATTGTTTTAAAAACAATCATATACAAATGGCTTCTTAGTGTATTTTAACTAAAAAAAGTTGGTTAAAATATATATAATTAACAAAATTGATAATATGATCGAAAATTAAACATATTTTGAGATTGACAATGTTGAATTTAAATACATGTGGATATATACTCTGTTTACAAGCAAAACAAAAAATAATAAACAATTTTTAAGGAGGTTTTATTTTATGGAAACGAGAGTAAGCTATGCATGCGGTACAGCGGGAAAGGTAATTGCAGCAAGGATTTTACCGGGAACAGATCTTTTAACGGGACTTGAAACAATTTGTGATGAAAATGGAGTTAAATATGGTGCGGTTAACTGCTTCGGAAGTTTTTCGGCGGCAGGATATATGTACCTTGTTCCTATGGATGCAAAAGTCGGAGCAGGATATGGCGATGTAATCAAGAAAGAGGGGCCGATTGAATTTCTTTCGGGAACGGGTATCATAACTCAAAATTCAGGAAAAACGGAACTTCATTTCCATGGTACAATGTGCGATAAAGACGGAGTTGTTTTCGGCGGACATATTGTAAAGGGACAGTGCCCTGTGCTTACAACGGTTGACGTTATGATACAGGAGGCCGACGGAGTTGAAATGGTTCGCGCTTATGACGAAGAAACGGATTTGACTCAGGTTTTTGTATCTAAAAAATAATTAACTGTGCTTATGCACGAACCGGGAGGAATTTATAATGGCTAAATATGAAAAAGTAGGTTTGATTGGCCTTGGCGTAATGGGATTTGGAATGGCTGTAAACCTTTTAAAGGCCGGATATACAGTTGTTGCATGCGATATTAATCAGGAAAGGATCAAAATGCTTCCTGAACAGTCAAAAGTGATTGCCGTTTCAAAACCATGTGAAGTTACAGAACATACAAACGTTGTTATTACAATGCTTCCGAATTCACCTCATGTACAGTCTGTTATATATGATGAAAACGGATTGCTTTCAGGCAAAACGGAAGGATTGTTCCTTATTGACATGAGTTCTATTTCACCTGATGTAACAAGGGAAATAGGAAAGGATCTTAAAGCCAAAGGCATTAAATTTGTCGAAGGGCCTGTAAGCGGCGGGCAGTCGGGAGCAAATAACGGCACTCTTACTATCATGTGCGCCGGAGATGACAAAGACATTGACGACGCAATGGAGATATTTGAAGCTGTAGGAAAAAATATAGTGCGCTGCGGCGAATGCGGCGCCGGGCAGGTTGTTAAGGTTGCCAACCAGTTAATGAGCGCCATTAATCTTATAAGCATGTCGGAGGCATTTGCGCTTGCCGTAAAAGCCGGAGTTAACCCTGAAATTGTTATGAAAGTTATTCAGGGCGGGTCGGGCAAATGTTGGGCTGTTGACAACAGGATGCCGGAAATACTTAAAGGAAATTTTGAACCGGGCTTTACAATAGACTTACATACGAAGGACGTTAAGCTTGCCGTTGAGATGGCTAAAAATATGAACCTTCCTTTATATGCTACAAATCTTGTTGCAGAGCTTTTCAAAACGGCGCAGGTTAAAGGCCTTGGCAAAAAGGACAATTGTGCAGTTATCAAACTTTATGAAGAACTTGCGGGAGTAGAGGTACGTTCGTAAATTTAGTTAAGTTTTATTTAGGAACTAAACCTTAAACTGCCCCAACAGATTAAAAACGGCTTATTTGATTTGGCATGTATTTGCGGCCGGAGATTAAGCCAAACGGTTTATGTTCCTTTTTAAATAGGAAACCCATCCGCATAATTTGATTAACAAATGGATGGGTTTTCTTTACAAATAAGGGTAAATAATCGGGAGAGGTATTTTTGAGGAGGATAAATTTATGAAAAAAAGAGTTTTAGGTATTGTGCTTACAACAGTATTGGCTCTGTCTTCATTTGCAGGATGTGTTGGCGGTACGTCCTCTGAAACCGAGCAGACAAATGCTGAATCATCTGCAGACGGGGGAACGTCGGGAGAAGGAGCTGACGGAATTGAGTATCCTGAATTGAAAATAAAAATGTCTACAACAGTAAGCGATCAATCAAATGCGTCTATAACGGCCAACCTTTTTTCGGATATTGTTGAAGAAAGAAGCGGAGGTAAAATAAAAATCTCAGTTTATCCATCGGATCAGCTTTCGGGAGGAAACATGTCAAAAGGTGTTGAAATGATTGGGCAGGGAGCCATAGACTGCGCTTTCGAGCCGGTTGACGTGCTTGCGGTTCTTGATGAAAGTCTGCTTGCGTTAAGCCTTCCATGGACTTTTGAAAGTTATGAGGATGCCCAGGCTAATTTGGAAGGGACCGGCGGGGAATATATTAAGAAGGCTTTAAACGCACAGGGAATTGAATATCTCGGAGCAATACATAACGGCTTCCGGCAGCTTACAAATAATAAGCAGGAAGTAACGAAACCGGAAGACTTGAAAAATATGAAACTCCGCGTTCCGGGCGGCGACGTTTTTGTTGAATTTTTTAAGGAGTTTGGCGCCGATCCGGTGGCTATGAGTTTTTCAGAACTTTTTACAGCTTTACAACAGGGCACTGTAGATGGGCAGGAAAACGGTTTTGATTTGATTGTAACAAACAAATTTTATGAGGTTCAGAAATTTACGACTGCATGGAACTATAGTTACGGAGCGTTTGCCCTTGTATTTAATAAAGCTACATTTGATTCATATGATGACAATACAAAGGCGCTTCTTCAGGAAGCCGCTGCGGAGGCATGTAAGGTTGGATGCCAGAATGTTGTCGATACGGAAGAAGAAAAGAAACAGCTTGTTGTTGATTACGCTGAAAATAAGTTAACAGAACTTACCCCGGAACAGATAGAAGTATTTAAATCGGAACTTGACGATTACTATGCGAGGATGAAAGAAAAATACGGCGAAGAAGCTTGTACAGCCTTTGGTATTGAATAGTAATATATTTTATCAAGGGGATATTGGAAATTTTTCCTCTATCCCCGTATAAAAAGAGGAGGGGCAGTGTAAATGAAAGTGTTTGAAAAAATAATAGACAGTATTGAAAATTATATTTGTATATTTACGTTTACAGTTATGCTTGTGCTTACGTTCATAAATGTTGTGTCAAGGTTCGGCCTTCATATGTCGTTATCATTTACAGAAGAAATTGTAACAGGATTATTCGTATTGGCTTCGCTTGCCGGTTCGTCTATAGCCATTAGGAAGGAAGCGCATCTCGGATTGGATTTTTTTACATCTTTCCTTCCAAAAAAAGGGCAGGAATTATTCATGATTATTTCAACCGTATTTGCAATGGGTTTTTGCATGATGCTTCTGTACTACGGTGTTGGTATGGTTATACAGGAATATACGTCAAAGCAGGTTTCCGCAACGATGCAGTGGCCTGAATGGATTTACGGGCTGACAGTGCCTGTCGGTTCGGCGCTTCTTATACTCAGATATATAATTACGTTGAAAAAACAAATTTTTAAATTAGCGGGGAAAGGGGAGAAAACGGCATGAGTGTAGCTGGAATTTTATTCGGTCTTTTTGCGGTATTGCTTATATGCAATATACCAATAGCAATCTCCCTTGGGATTTCAAGCGTAATTGCTGTTATTGCTGCGGATCTTCCTATGGAGATGATACCAATAAACGTATTTTCTTCATCGAGCAAGTTTTCATTGTTGGCGATACCGTTTTTTATAATTGCCGGGAATATTATGGAACAGGCGGGCATATCTGAAAAACTTATAGAATTTGCCAAAACAATGGTTGGCCACAGAAGGACAGGGCTTGCAATGGTATGCGTTATTGTCTGCTGTTTTTTTGCGGCTATATCCGGAAGCGGGCCCGCAACTGTCGCGGCTCTTGGCATGATTATGATACCTGCAATGGTTAACGCGGGATATACAAATACATACTCGGCTTCGCTTATGTCGGCGGGCGGAGCGATAGGCGTTATTATACCGCCTTCCGTAACATATATAGTTTACGGTTCAATTTCCGGCGCTTCAATAGGCAAGCTGTTCCTTGCCGGAGTTGTGCCTGGAATATTAATGGGCATTGCGCTTATAATTGCTTCTATGATACTTTCAAGAAAAGCAGACCTCAAAAAACTGCCGAAAGCTTCCGGCGCTGAAAAATGGCATGCTTTTAAAGACGCATTCTGGGGACTTTTGATGCCTGTTATTATATTGGGAGGCATATATTCCGGAGTTTTCACACCAACGGAGGCGGCAGCCGTTTCTGCCATATATGGGCTTTTTGTAGGCATTTTTATTTATAAGAAAATTAAAGTTAAGAGCCTGAGCGAGCTTTTTATAAACTCTGCAAGCCAAACGGGCGTAGTTATGTATGTTATCATATGCGCGACATTATTTGCGTGGGTTGTTACCGTAGACGGGCTTACAGTAACTATAGGCGATTGGCTTATTGATGTAACAAACGGAAACTTGATACTTTTTCTTCTTTTAAGCAATTTAATACTTCTTGCGGCGGGGTGCGTAATGGACGCTGTTTCGGCTCTTTACATATTTGTGCCGATACTTCTGCCGGTTGCACTGAATTTAGGTTATGATATAACGGCTTTTGGAATTATGATGTGCGTTAACCTTGCAATAGGTCTTATAACTCCGCCTGTAGGCGTAAACCTTTATGTTGCATGCGGAATTGCAAAGATAGGCATAAAGGATATGATGAAAGATATTGGGGCAATTATACTTTCTGTACTTATAGTGCTTCTTATTGTTACATATGTTCCGGATTTATCGTTGCTGATACCAAATCTTTTAGGCGCCAAATAAGGGGGGGATAGAAATGGTTTGTGTTTTTGCAGCCAATAAAGTACCGTATTATAAAGAAGGGCAGTTTTTGTCAACAGCAAAAAAACTTGTAGATGAATCGGTTAAAGAAGAAGGATGCATCACTTATGAATTGTGCGTAAAGGATGACAGCTATATTTTCTTTGAACGCTGGGAGAGTAAGGAAGCTCTTGAAAAACATAAAAAAACTTCGCATTATACTGAATGTGTGCCTAAAATGGAAACATTGCGTACAAGCGGCGAAACAATAGTAATGGAAAAACTATTTTGATAAAGGGGAGATTTTAATGACAGGTACAATGAAGGGCATATACAAATCAAAACCGGCTCCCGGGGCTGAATGGAGGGAGGATCTTCCGATACCGCAGTGCGGGCCCAGGGATGTTCTTGTTAAAGTTCGTGCTACTGCTATCTGTGGAACAGACAGTGGACATATTTATCCATGGGGAGCATATGCTGAGGAAAGGTGTCCGGTTCCCTATGTATTCGGACATGAATTTGCAGGAGATATTGTCGAAGTCGGAAGCGAGGTAACAGAATTTAAAAAAGGCGACAGGGTAGCGGGAGAAACGCATATCCCCTGCAACCATTGCTCAATGTGTCTTTCAGACAATCGCCATAACTGTGAAAATATGAAAATTATCGGAGTACATACTGCCGGTTCTTTTGCGGAGTATATTGCTTTTCCGGCCGACTGCGCTTATAAAATTGCAGATAAAATCGATTATGAGATAGGGGCTCTTTTAGAACCTATGGGAGTCGGTATGCACGGCGTTTCAAAAGGCGACGTTAAAGATAAAATTACGGTAATTTACGGATGCGGCCCAATCGGATTAATGGCTGTTGCATGCGCTAAATTTAAAGGCGCAAAAAAAATAATAGCCGTTGATGTTGTTGATGATAAACTTGAAATGGCTAAAAAAGTCGGAGCCGACGTTGTTATAAACAGCAAAACACAAAAGGATCTCGAGATAGTGAAAGCAGAAACAAACGGCAGGGGAGCCGACGTTGTAATTGACTATACCGGCAATAAATTTGCAATAAAAGCAGGCTTCCAGCTTGTAAGGAAAGGGGGCGCCATGGTATTGGTCGGTTTGACAAGCGGCGATACATCCCTTGATCTTACAAATGATATAATTTACAGGGAAGCTGCTGTTTACGGAGTTACAGGACGCTTGATGTACCAAACATGGGATGAATGTAATGAAATGCTTGAAAGCGGGTTTGATTTACGCCCGTTAATGAGCGGCCCTTATGCGCTTAAAGATTTTGAAAAAGCTTTTGAAGCTGTTAAAACAGCTACAGGCCGTGTTGTTATGATTCCTTAAAGGCCCTAAAATAATATTAATATAAAACTCTCTGGGAAAAACATTGCTTTTTATTAAGCAGTGTTTTTTCTATTATACGGTTAGGAATGAAAAAACAGCAGTTTCATATGGGATTTGTCTGTAATACGGTAAAGTATATTTTAATCTCATTTAACGCCGTATTTGGTTTGATGTTGTTTAAATACGCTAATCCAAGAAAAAAATATAAGGCAGGTATAAAAACCTGCCTTAAAACTTTATATATGTTGGATTAAACAAGCTTAACCTGGTGGAATACTTTTTTACCTTTTTGAAGCATTAGCTTACCGTCTTTAAAGTCATTTTCGGTTACTTTAAGGTCAAAACTTTCAACTTTGTTTTCGTTCATTTTTAAGCCGCCCTGCTGTATAAGGCGTCTGCCCTCAGCCCGTGAAGATGAAAGGCCGACAGTTGTAAGGATAGAAAGTATATCCATTCCTTCTGCAAAATCAGCTTTTGAAATCTCGGTTTCAGGTATCGAGCCGCCTTCTGCTCCGCCGCTGAAAAGGGCGCGTGCCGCCTGTTTTGCCTGTTCGGCGTTTTCTTCGCCGTGTACAATCTTTGTAAGTTCATATGCAAGCACTTCTTTAGCATGATTTATTTCGCTTCCTTCAAGCGCTCCTAATCGGCGGACTTCATCCATAGGAAGGAACGTTAAAAGAGCAAGGCACTTTTCAACGTCTTTGTCCCCGATATTTCTCCAGTATTGGAAGAATTCGTATGGTGAAGTTTTATCGGCGTCAAGCCAAACGGCGCCTTTTTCGGTTTTTCCCATTTTGTTGCCTTCGCTGTTAGTAAGGAGCTTAAATGTCATGCCGTAAGCCGGTCTGCCTTCTTTTCGTCTTATCAAGTCAACGCCTTCGATTATATTGCTCCATTGGTCATTCCCGCCGAGCTGCATAATACAGCCATATCTTTTGTTAAGTTCCAAAAAATCGTTAGCCTGCATAAGCATATAGTTAAATTCAAGGAAAGAAAGGCCTTTTTCCATTCTTGTTTTAAAACATTCCGCTTTAATCATGCGGTTAACAGAAAAATGTACGCCAATATCCCTAAGAAAATCAATGTAATTAAGTTTACGGATCCAGTCTCCGTTGTCAACAATTATTGCTTTATCATCGCTAAAGTCAATAAATCGAGACAGTTGCTTTTTAAAACATGCGACATTATGATCTATTATTTCAGTCGTCATCATTTTACGCATATCGGTTTTTCCGGTAGGGTCGCCGATCATTCCTGTGCCGCCGCCCATAAGACAGATAGGACGGTGACCGGCGCGCTGCATATGCGCCATGGCCATAACTGTTAAAAAATGTCCGACATGCAAACTGTCTGCCGTTGGGTCAAATCCTATATAAAAAGTTATTTTTTCATTTTTAAAAAGTTCTTTGATTTCGTTTTCATGGGTGAGCTGTTCTATAAATCCTCTTTCTTCAAGAATTTCAAATGCATTTTTCATTTTTATTTCCCCTTTGCAAATATAAAAATATGGATTTTCCGTGTGCTCTATCGTAAATTTAAAATAGCGGCAATAGGCGGGATTTAACTGCCGGTTAGGTTGTCTAAAATTTTTATATTTTTGAAGTGTTTTGTTGCAGTTAAATCCCATATAAAAAAGCTATCCTGTCCAAAGGACGGGATAGCCCGTGGTACCACCTTAATTTACGCAAAAGCGCCTCTCAAAGCTATATCGGGCAAACCCGCCGGGTATTAATCCGGAAGCTGTGAGCGGTAATTTACTGATGTTGTACTGAAGGCTTCT
Organism: Anaerotignum faecicola; assembly: GCA_024460105.1. NCBI lineage: Bacteria > Bacillati > Bacillota > Clostridia > Lachnospirales > Anaerotignaceae > Anaerotignum > Anaerotignum faecicola. The sequence goes on along the minus strand of JANFXS010000003.1, from coordinate 168,814 downwards.
CACCAAACAGCCCCTCTCTGAATTTTCAACCAACAACAGCCCAATGGAAAACCATCAACTCAGTCATAGCGAAATATTAATTTTTCTACATACTATCATACTTTATAAATAAAATCAAGGACAATTTTAAAAAAAATAAAATTATTGAAAAATTATGAAAGCTTAATTATGTTTATAATAACCTGAACGGCCTTTTCCATGCTGTTAACGGGTATAAACTCGTAAATACCGTGAAAATTATGGCCGCCTGCAAAAATATTTGGGCATGGAAGACCCATATATGAAAGTCTTGCCCCGTCAGTACCGCCTCTTATCGGACTAATAAGAGGGGTTACGCCGCTTAATTCCATAGCTTTTTTTGCTAAATCTATAATTTCTTTGTGTGGGGATACTTTTTCAAACATATTATAATACTCGTCATACATTTCAAGGCATGCGACGTTGCCGTATTTTGAGTTTATATATGAAACAACACGTTCCATTTCAGCTTTCCTTTTGACAAAGTTTTCTTTGTCAAAGTCCCTTATAATGTACGCCATTGTGCATTTGCTTACGTTGCCGTTAAATGATACGAGATGGTAAAATCCTTCATACCCGCCGGTAGTTGAAGGGGTTTCCGACGGAGGCAGCATAGATGCAAGTTCGCATCCTATAAGCGATGCGTTTTTCATAAGGCCTTTTGCTGTTCCCGGGTGGACGTTTATACCGGTTATACTTATTTTTGCACGCGCTGCATTGAAGTTTTCATATTCCAATTCTCCGATTTTTCCGCCGTCTACAGTATATGCAAAATCACAGCCGAAAGATTTTACATCAAAAAAGTCGGCGCCTCTTCCTATTTCTTCATCGGGAGTAAACGCTATGCCGATTTCACCGTGATCTATTTCAGGGTGGTTTATAATATATTCCATTGCGGTAAGTATTTCAGCAATTCCGGCTTTATCGTCAGCGCCGAGGAGAGTTGTTCCGTCAGAAGATATTATGTCGCCGCCTTTATATTCTAAAAGCTCGGGAAATGCTTCCGGCGAAAGGGTGACGCCGTTGAGCTTTATATCTGTGCCGTTGTAATTTCTTGTTATAACCGGCCTAACGTTTTCGCCGGAAGCTTCGGGGCTGGTGTCCATATGAGCGATAAATCCTATTTTCGGCATATTGTTTTTTGTTTTTGGAAGAAATGCCATAACATAGCCGTTTTTGTCAACGGTTATGTTTTTTAAACCGATTTTTCGACATTCGCCCGCAATAAAATCGGCAAAATCAAGCTGGCATTTTGAACTTGGCGTTGTTTTTGAATTTTCATCGCTTTTTGTGTTGTGCGTTACATATTCCAAAAATCTTTCTGTAACCGTTTTCATATTCAATCTCCTTTTATAAGGCCGGAAAAATCGAAGTTTGGCGTATATATTTTATTTGCGGAAGAACGCTCCTGCATATACCCGTTTTTCAAGCCTATTTTAAAAAAATAGTCTATTACATTTTGGTATTCATATGTTGTAATTTTCCTGTTAAGAGGTTTGGTATTTAAAGCTCTATACATAGGAGTATACTGGCTCATTAAGGATATATAAGCATTATGCCCGATATTTTCTTTGATCCACAAAAGAATTTTTTTACTGTCCTCTTTTAGGCCGGGAAGAACGAGATGACGGATTATAACGCCTTTTTTAATTAAACCGTCGGGTGAAAATATATTTTTTCCTGCCTGCCTGTACATTTCAAGTACGGCGGCCGAGGCATTGGCAAAATAGTTTGGCGCCGAGGAATATTTTACAGCGTATTCGTCGCTGAAATATTTAATATCCGGAAGATAGACGTCTATAAGCCCGTCGAGAGATTTTAGGGTTTCGGCTTTTTCATATCCGTTGGAGTTATATACGATAGGTATTTCAAGGCCCATGCTTTTAGCTGTTTTAAGGGCTTCTTTTATCTGCGGAATAAAATGGCCTCCGGAAACGAGATTAATATTATGTACGCCTTTTTCCTGCTGCAGAATCATTGTTTTTGCCAAATCCGAAACAGAAATGGCAATTCCTTTATTAAATTGGCTTATATCATAGTTTTGGCAGAATATACATTTCATATTACAGCCCGAAAAAAATATTGTACCGGAGCCGTTTGTACCGCTGACGGACGGTTCTTCAAAATAATGAACGGATGCAAGGGCGGCTTTTATATTTAATGAATTATTGCAAAAGCCCGAGGGGGACAGGGTGCGGTTAACATCGCACTCGCGAGGGCATAATGTGCAGCTTTCTGGTTCATTAAGAAGGTTCATTTGTTTTTCCTCCGTTTCTATCGTATATTTTACCATTAATACAATAAATTTTGTATATGTTTTTTCCCTATAATATGATAAAATTTTTTATACAAGGGGGGAGAGCTTTGATAAAAACAGAAATACAGATGAAAGAAACAGAAGTTATTTCAAAAGTTTACTGTAATGTATGCGGCAGGGAAATCAAGCCGGATGCGTTGGGGTATTATCCTGACTTTTTGCACATAGAAAAAACATGGAACTATTTTTCAGGCAGGGACGGAGAAACACAAAAAGCCGATATATGCGAAAGATGTTGGAACGATATTGTTGAAAATTTTAAAATAAAAACAGATTGATTCCCAATAGAAAACTTTTCGGTGTTTTTGGCTTTTTATAAATAGGCTGGCATTAAATACTAAGGGATGCCGCTGAGTTTATATACGAAAATTTTTTGTTTTTTGAGAATTTCATACTCTGAGCGGCGAAGTTCAGTTACTTCGGCGTTGTGATCCCGTTTCATCGAATGTATAATTATATTTGCTGAAATGGGATTTTATTTTTTACAACGGCTTTTGTTTTTATATATTTTTATATTCAAATAGCAAGAGCTTTGTTTTTACCGTTTATTTAAGAATTTATTACTTTACTTTAATGCTGTAAAATGTTAAAATTACAATAATATATAATCCAGCGAAGGTGATAAATTTGAATCCAAAGATAAAAAGCCCTATTACGGACAAGCTTTTTGAATGTGTGCTTGTTATGGAAAACATAGAAGAATGTTATCAGCTTTTCGAGGACCTGTGTACTGTCCATGAGATTAATGCCATTGCGCAGAGGATGGCTGTTGCTGAAATGCTTGACCGTAAATGTACTTATATAGAAATAGCGGAAAAAACAGGAGCTTCAACAGCGACTATAAGCAGGGTTAACAGGGCCCTGATTTACGGTACGGACGGATATAAGCTCGCTATAGACAGGGTTGCAGAGAAACATAAAAGCGAATAAGTTAATTTAAGGCAATATATCCCGCACATAAGCCCGCCGGTAAATTTCCGGTATGGGCTTATGTGCGTTTGTGTGGAAAAGATAATTTTTTATATAAGGAGAATACAGATGATTGGCTATGATAAATTAAACCCGATGCAGAAAAAAGCTGTAGACACAACCGAGGGACCCGTGCTTATACTTGCAGGGGCCGGGAGCGGAAAAACAGGGGCTCTTACCGTAAGGGTAGCAAGCCTTATAGAAAAAGGCGTTAAACCTTGGAATATTATGGCTATCACATTTACGAACAAAGCGGCAAAAGAAATGAAAGAAAGGATAGATTCTCTTGTTGGAAGCGGATCGGAGGATATATGGATAAGTACGTTCCATTCTTCTTGTGTAAAAATTTTAAGAAGGGAAATTGACAAATTAGGATATGACAGGAATTTTTCCATATATGACACAAAAGATGCAGAGAAAGTTATGAAAGACTGTTTTACGCGTCTTGGTATAAGCCTCCAGGATAAGACGTTTCCGCTGAAAGGCGTTATGGCCGAAATAAGCAGGGCAAAAGAGGAATTGATTTCCCCGTCAAAATACAGTCAGGAAGCGGAACAGGATTTCAGGAAGGCAAGAATTGCATCGTGTTACAGGGAGTATCAGAAAAAATTAAAAAGCAGTAATGCTCTTGACTTTGACGACCTTATTTATAATACGGTTCTTCTTTTCCAGACAAATCCGGAAGCGCTTGAAAAATATCAGGAACGTTTTAAATACATAATGGTTGACGAGTATCAGGATACTAATACGTCGCAGTATCAGCTTATAAGGCTTCTTGCGGATAAGTATAAAAACCTTTGCGTAGTCGGCGACGACGACCAGAGCATATATGGCTGGAGAGGTGCGAACATAAGAAATATACTGGATTTTGAAAAAGATTTTCCCGGATGCGAGGTTATAAAGCTTGAGCAGAATTACCGTTCAACCAAAACAATACTTGAAGCGGCTAACTCAGTTATTAAGAATAATGATGAACGCAAAGACAAGTCGCTTTGGACAGAAAACGGCGACGGAAGTATAATAAGGCTGCATAAAGCCGATAATGAATATGACGAGGGAAAATATGTCGCCGACAAGATTGAGAATTTGACCGGCCTTTCAAGGAATTATAAAGATTTTGCTGTGCTTTACAGAACAAATGCCCAGTCCAGGGCTATTGAGGAGGCTTTTGTTAAAAAGGGCATACCGTACAGGCTTTGCGGCGGGACGAGATTTTACGACCGTAAAGAAATTATGGATATACTTGCGTACCTTAAACTGATGGCAAATCCGAATGACGATGTGGCTTTTAAACGTATTGTTAATGTTCCGAAAAGGGGCATAGGCGATACATCCGTTGAAAAGCTTTCTAATTTTGCGCAGGATTTGGAAATCAGTATTTATGAAAGCATATCAAGCCTTGAGGATAATAAGAATTTCGGTCCCAGGGCAAAAAAATTCGAAGAATTTTATGCAATGATAGAAATCCTTAAATCTAAAAAGGATTTGCTTACCCTTCCGGAATTTATTGAAGAAGTGGCTAATAGGACAGGATATTTCGAAGCTCTTGACATAGAAGGAACGGACGAAGCTGAAGGAAGGAAGGAAAATATAAAAGAGTTTATTTCAAAAGCGGCCGAGTTCAGCAACACCGCTTCTAATCCCACGCTTGAAAGTTTTCTTGAAGAAGTCGCGCTTGTGGCTGATATTGACGACTATTCGGATAAAGAAGAAGCTGTCGTTCTTATGACGCTCCATTCTGCCAAAGGGCTTGAGTTTCCGTATGTATTTATATGCGGAATGGAAGAAGGCATGTTCCCGAGTTACAGAAGCATTGCATATGGCAGTGAAAAGGAAATACAGGAAGAAAGGCGTCTTTTTTATGTGGGAATAACAAGGGCCAGAAAAGAACTCTATTTAACCTACGCGCGTTGCAGGATGACAAATGGGAATACACAGTATAATCAGCCTTCAAGATTTTTAAATGAGATACCGGAAAATATTTTGGAACAGCAAAAACGCAATGTTGTATTTACGCCGACTTCGCCTCGAATAAACGCAAGGCCGAAAGCAGGGTACAATATGGCTGGAGGAGAGGGACTTAATAAAGCTTACGGAGTTTCGGTGTCTAAGCCCGAGATACCGGCGCCAACGGATTTTAAGCTTAATTTTAAGGAAGGCGACAGCGTACGCGCACCTAAATACGGAATCGGAACGGTAAAAAGTATAAAAGCTGCAGGGGCAGATTTTGAAGTTGAGGTATATTTTAAAGATAAAGGCAGCAAAAAATTTATGGCTAGATTATCCAAGCTGATTAAGGTGGATTGATATAAAAATGGATCGCATGAAGGAACTTATAGAAATACTTAATAATGCGTCAAAGCATTACTACCAGTTTGCCGACAGTACAATGTCAGATTATGAATATGATAAACTTTATGACGAACTGTTAAGGCTTGAAAAGGAAACGGGCATTGTTTTAAGCGGCAGTCCGACTCAAAGCGTGGGGTATACTGTTCTAAGCGGGCTTGAGAAGGTTCGGCATGAAAGCCGTATGCTTTCTCTTGACAAAACAAAGGATATAGGGAAACTTTCGGAATGGCTTGGCGACAGCGAAGGCATTTTGTCATGGAAGCTTGACGGTCTTACAATAGTTTTAAAATATGAAAACGGAGAGCTTTTGCAGGCTGTTACGCGCGGCAACGGTGAAATCGGCGAGGATATAACTCATAACGCGAGGTTTTTTAAAAATCTTCCCGTTAAAATAGATTTTAAAGGTTCCCTCGTGCTTAGGGGAGAGGGAATTATAACATTCAGTGAATTTGAGCGTATAAATAATGAACTTCCCGATGAGGAAAAGTATAAAAACCCAAGAAACCTGTGCAGCGGCACTGTAAGGCAGCTTAACAGCGAGATTGCGGCAAAACGCAATGTAATGATATATATATTCGGCCTTGTTAGCGCCGAAGGGAAAGAAATAAGCGATTTGAAGTCCGATAATATTTTATGGCTGAAGGAGCTCGGTTTTGATGTTGTGGAAAACAAGCTTGTAAATAAAAATAATATTTACGAAACAGTAAAATATTTTGAAAGCCGCATAAACAGAAACGATTTTGCCTCCGACGGGCTTGTTTTAACATTTAACAGCATTTCATACAGCAGAAGCCTCGGAGAAACGTCTAAATTTCCAAAAGATTCTATTGCTTTCAAATGGGCGGATGAAACGGCGGAAACCGTACTTCGCGAAATAGATTGGAGCACTTCGAGGACGGGGCTTATAAATCCCATTGCAGTATTTGAACCGGTGGAACTGGAAGGAACCACTGTAAACAGGGCCAGCGTTCATAATTTAAGCATATTAAAAGAACTTAAATTGGGCATAGGAGATATAATACGCGTTTATAAAGCCAATATGATAATACCGCAGATCGCTGAAAATATAACCCAAAGCGGAAATATTGAGATCCCAAAAAAATGTCCCGTGTGCGGCGGGGAAACGGCTGTAAAAAAACTTAGGGACGGCGAAGCTCTTTACTGTACAAATCCGACATGCAGGGCGCAGGTTGTCAGAAGCCTTGCGCATTTTGCCTCAAGAGATGCTATGAATATAGAAGGACTATCCGAAGAAACATTAAGCAAGTTTGTAGATAAGGGATATATTGAATTTTATACGGATATATATAAACTTGAAAAGTTTGAAAATGAAATAAAGGGAATGGACGGTTTCGGCGAGAAAAGCTACAGCAATTTAATTAATGCTGTGGAGAAGTCAAAAACAGTGCCATTGGCAAATTTTATATACGCCCTCGGAATAAATCAAGTTGGGCTTAACAATGCTAAGCTTCTATGCAGAAATACTGATTTTGATATTGAAAAAATAAAAAATGTTACGGAAGAAGAGCTTGTAGACGTGGATGGATTTGGCCAAATTATAGCGCACAGTATCGTAAGCTACTTTTCAAACAGTAAAAATATCGAGCTTTTTAATGAAGCTATTGGGTTTTTAAATTTTGAAAAGGAGGAAGAAAGCGGAGATAATTCTTTAAGCGGCGTTACGTTTGTAATAACCGGAGATCTAACACGCTATAACAACAGAAAGGAACTTAAAACGGAAATAGAAAGAATGGGAGGAAAAGTTACGGGAAGCGTAACTTCAAAAACCAACTTTTTAATAAATAATAACCCGGATTCGTCATCTTCAAAAAATAAAAAGGCAAAGGAACTTGGCGTTGAAATTTTAACTGAAGCTGAATTTATAGAACGGTTTACAAATGGAGTCGTATAGTATATACTTTAAATGAATTTTTGTAGTTTTTTGTAGAATTTATATATGAATAGAGGTATAAGATGAATTACTCACAAGCGCTTGAATATATTGACGGGATTTACTGCCTTGGGTTTGATCTGGGGCTTGAAAGAGTGCAGGTTTTAATGGAGAGCCTTGGAAACCCTCAGGATAAAGTTAAAGTTATACATGTTGCCGGCACAAACGGCAAGGGATCTTGCTGTGCTATGGTTTCAAATGCGCTCATTGCACAGGGATACAATGTGGGCGTTTACACATCGCCGCATCTTGAAGATTATAATGAAAGGTATACAATAAATAATGTAAAGATCACCGATGAGGATTTTGCAAGTCACATGGAAATAGTAAAGGAAAAATGCGACAGCCTTGTCGGCTCCGGAAGAATATCGCAGCCGACGGTTTTTGAGGTTGTTACTGCTCTTGCGTTTTCATATTTTGCGGAAAAGAATGTTGATTTTCTTGTTTTGGAAGTTGGCCTTGGAGGAAAGTCCGATGCTACAAACGTTGTTAAAAAGCCTATAGTATCAGTTATTATGTCCATAAGCATGGATCATATGGATTACCTTGGAGGCAGTATTGAAGAAATCGCTTATGAAAAAGGAGGCATAATAAAAGAAGGATGCCCCGTAGTATTATATACGCAAACAGATGAAGTTTATAATATTATAAAAAGTATTTCGGATGAAAAAGGCTCTGAACTTTATTTTGTAAAAGATGAAGGAATACATGTTATTTCGCAGAATATTAATGGAACGGAATTTTCCATACACAATGAATATATCGACTATGAAAATGTTAAAATAAAATTGCTTGGAGATTATCAAATCAATAACTGCGCCGCTTCCCTGCTTGTATGCAGGGCGCTTCAGGATGCGGGGGTTGAATTGTCCGAAAATGCGGTATTAAAGGGTATAAGCAAAGCAAGATGGAGCGGCAGGATGGAGATTGTAGAAGAAAATCCGACCGTTATACTTGACGGCGCCCATAATATTGACGGAATACATATGCTTGCGGAATCGCTTAAAAAGTATTTTTCGGATAAAAAAATCACTTTGCTTGTAGGCATCCTTGGCGATAAGGAATATGAAAAAATGATGGATACGCTTGTTCCGCTGGCAAGCAGGATTGTTTTAACAGAGCCGAATAATTCCCGTAAATGGGATGTTGATAAATTAACTGAAACTATATCTAAATATCAAGTTGAAACTTTAAGGGAAAAAGATATTGAAAAAGCGTATAATCTGGCAAAATCAATTACGGCCGAGGAAGATGTTTTGTGCTGTGCGGGAAGCCTGTACCTTATAGGCGAATTATACAAACTTGCAGGTGGTAAAAAATGATTGATTTCAAAAACGAAATAAAAAAGTATGAACCGATACTCGAAGTCGGAGATATCGAACAGTCTATACATTCGACAGATTTGAAGGATATAATGGACATGCTTAATTACATTTCAAAAAACAGGGAAGAAACAAAATATGCTTCAAACGAGAGAGCCCACAGGAGCAAATGGGAATAAAGGCGGTATGAAATGATTTGTCAGAAATGCGGAGAAGAAGTTAGAAATGGAAATATATGCCCCCGCTGTAAAAGCGATGTAGTTTTATTGAATAAGGTAAGAACGATTTCGCTTAAGCAATATAATAAAGGCGTTTATTATGCCCGTGAAGGCGACTATTCGGCGGCTATAATCTCTTTGAGCCAATGCGTCATGTTTGATAAAAAAAATTATGTTGCAAGAAACCTGCTCGGAATATCATACTACCAGATAGGCATGGTAGGCGACGCGCTTAAACAGTGGATAATCAGCGAAAGCATGAAAAATGAAAAAAACCCGGCAACAAAATATATTGCCGCGCTTCAAAAAAATGGGAGAATGTTAGAAAAATGCAACGACGCCATTGTTTTTTACAATAAAGCTATCGGACAGTTTAAGGCGGGAAGCGATGATTTGGCTTTAATAGGGCTTAAAAAAGCTGTTGATTTTAATCCTAATTTTGTTGATGCATATAACCTTATAGCCGCTTATTATGTTGGAAAAGGCGATAAAAAGAAGGCCCGGACATATATTGATAAGGTTTTGGAAATAGACAAACGAAACCCTAAAGCGTTGGAATATCTTGCTGATCTGAGCTCCGAAAACAAGAAGTCTGACGATAAAAATACTACGGGCACAGGATATAATGAAAATGCGCCTAAAAAAATAAAAGTAAGGTGGGAAATTGTAACTTTTTTTGCAGGCGTTATCATTACCGGCGCTATTGCGGCAGCATTGGCGCTGCCGGGAATTGAAAGCGGTTTTTTAAAAAAAATAGACACTCTTGAAGAACGTATAATACAGTTAGAAGATGAAAATACCAACGGTACGTCTACTTTTGCGCTGAAATATAAACAGCTGGAAGAAGAAAATGAAACTTTGAAAGCTGAAAACGAGCAATATAAAGCGGCTGAAGCAAACAAGGAGCAGGCTGAGAGCTTTCAGCTTGCGCTTAACTACAGCGCTTCGGGAGAGAATATAGAAGCGGCTAAACTTTTGAAAAAACTTGACGTTGAAAAATTCGAAGAAGAAGATAAATCGCGTATAGAAGCATTGAAAGAAAAAACATATCCTTTTGCAGCCGAATATTATTATAATGAAGGCGAGAGTCTATTTTCGGCAGGCAATATCGATGAAGCTGAAGTTGAACTGAAAACAGCGCTTGAATATGGCTCAAAAGAGAATTTCATGGATGACGTTTTGTATCTGCTTGGAAGTATAAGTGAAAATAAGGGCGATACAGAAGGGGCTAAAGAATATTATGCCCGTGTTATAAATGAGTTTTCGGATTCAAATGTGTTTGAACAGTCGGAGAACAAGCTTAATGAACTGCTTTCAAGCGGAGCATAGAATATCGGCCGGATATTATAAAATTTTATAAGGGTTTTATTAAAGATGAAATTTATGAATTTAATATTAATTCTGCGGGCCTTATAATTGATATTGTAGCCTGCATAAATTCCGCTCAAGAAAACGATTTATTTTTTGAGTGGAATTTTATTTATATAGTTATATAAAAGGAACCGGGGGTATTCTTTAATTATTATAAAAGAATTTATTCAGGAAATTTGAAATCAGTATAATTCTAATATGCAGAACATACAAATTTTATATGCGTTGATATGGCTTTATATTTTTATCCGCTTAAATAAATTGTATAGCTTAAGCTATTTTCAAGCTGATTTATCAGAGCTTTAAACATGAAGTACGAAGATAACGGAGACAGAAACATATATTTTGCTTTTTAAAACAATTTAAAACTGGATTTAATGAATAATAAATAAGCCCTGCATTGACACGGGGCTTATTTTGTATTGTGCATACGGTTTGAATTTTGTTGTTACCGCTGTTTTTTAGGAGGCTTTGGGCCATAAAACTGATAGTAATCGGTTTTTATTCGGCCGTTAAATATTTTTCTTTTGGCGTCCGCTTTCCGCCCGAAAAGCTTTTCAAAATATTCCATAGATGTTAAAACATATGCGCCCCATGTGGGGTTTGAGGCCATAAGGCTGCCCATATCCTTATAAAGGTTTTCAACGGGCTTTAGATCTCCTATACGTTCGCCATAGGGCGGGTTTGTAATCATACATCCGTAATCGCCTATAAGCACAGCTTCCTGGCATGGCTTAACGGAAAATTCAATGCAGTCGTCAACACCTGCTTTCGCCGCGTTTTCTTTTGCTACTTCTATAGCTTCGGCATCAATATCGCTTCCGTAAATTTGAAGTTCACAATCATAATCTATAGCTTTATAAGCTTCGATCCTCGCTTCTTTCCAAATAGCTTTATCTATCTGGGGCCATTGTTCGCATGCAAACTTGCGGTTCAGCCCCGGGGCTATATTTCTTGCGATCATAGCGGCTTCTATGGGTATTGTGCCCGAACCGCATAACGGATCTAAAAACGGTCTTGACTTGTTCCAATAGCTTAAATCAATCATTGCCGCGGCGAGGGTTTCTTTAAGAGGAGCGACCATTGCCGTTTCCCTGTAACCCCTTTTATGAAGGCTGCCGCCGGAGGTATCTATTGTAAGCGTTGCTATATCGTTTAACAAAGCAACCTGAATTGTATATTCAGGGCCTGTTTCATCAAACCATGAAACTTTATATTTTTGCTTTAATTTTTCCACAACGGCTTTTTTTGTTATGGCCTGGCAGTCGGAAACGCTGAAAAGCGCCGATTTAACTGATTTTCCGGTAACTGTAAATTTTCCGTCTTCAGTTATCCATTTCCCCCAGTCGAGCGCTTTTACTCCCTCAAAAAGGCCGTCGAATGTTGTTGCTTTAAATTCTCCTATTTTAATCAGCACTTTGCTTGCAAACCTGAGCCAGAGGTTGGCTTTTACTATGTCGGCTTCGTTTCCCGTAAATTCAACGCGCCCGTCGTAAGTTCTGACGTTTTCAAATCCGAGTTTGAGGACTTCGCGTTTAACGCATGCTTCAAGCCCGAAAGCGGCGGTTGCAATCAAATTAATTTTTTCCATAGATAGTTCTCCATTCTTTCAATATGTTAAGACTAAGTATAACATAAATCTTATCATAATTCTCTAAAAACTTGTACTTTGTTTAATTTTACTGTAATATTATTAAAAGCCAAGTAAAATTGCCTGTTGCTGATGATGACAGTGCTGTAAAAAAACAATTTAAGGAGAAATATAATGTATAAATTATTAAAAACTTGCGGCAGGGCCAAGAGAGGGGAATTTGTAACCCCGCACGGAACTATTCAAACACCTGTTTTTATGAACGTGGGTACGGCGGCGGCTATTAAAGGCGCGGTAAGTACAGAGGATCTTGAAAATATCAAATGCCAGGTTGAACTTTCAAACACATATCACCTTCATGTGCGCCCTGGGGATAAAATTATAAAGCAGTTGGGTGGGCTTCATAAATTTATGGTTTGGGATAAGCCTATTTTAACAGATTCAGGCGGATTTCAAGTTTTTTCTCTTGCTTCTCTAAGAAAAATTAAAGAAGAAGGCGTATATTTTTCCTCTCATGTAGACGGACGAAAAATATTTATGGGGCCGGAAGAAAGCATGCAGATACAATCGAACCTAGCCTCAACAATAGCCATGGCATTTGACGAGTGCGCCCCGGCCAAAGCTGACAGGAGTTATGTGTCAAATTCAGTTGAACGTACTACACGGTGGCTTATACGAAGCAAAAAAGAAATGAAAAGGCTTAACAGCCTTGACGATACAATAAATAAGGAGCAGATGCTTTTTGGAATAAATCAGGGAGCTATATATGACGATATAAGAAAAGAGCATGCAAAGATAATTTCCGAACTTGACCTCGACGGATATGCCATAGGGGGTTTGGCGGTTGGCGAAACGCATGAGGAAATGTATCATATATTAGAGGAAACAGTTCCTTTCCTTCCGCAGAATAAACCGACGTATTTAATGGGAGTGGGCACGCCGGAAAATATACTTGAAGCAGTTGAAAGGGGAGTTGACTTTTTTGACTGCGTATTGCCGGCAAGAAATGGAAGGCATGCTCATGTATATACAAATTTCGGTAAAATAAATTTGTTAAATTCTAAGTTTGAGCTTGACGATACGCCTATTGACAGCGCTTGTCAATGCCCGGCGTGCAGGAGATATACGAAAGCGTATATAAGGCATTTGTTTAAGGCAAAAGAAATGCTGGCAATGAGGCTTTGTGTGCTTCATAACCTTTATTTTTTCAATACTCTTATGGAGGAAATAAGGCTCGCGCTTGACGAAGGACATTTTATGCAGTATAAAACTGAAAAACTTGAAGGATTTAAGCGCGGAGTTGAAGGAAAACCTCAAAATAAACGAAGGTAATAAAAAGGCTTATAAACAAAATATGTTTTAAGTATATGGAGTGTGAGAAATAACCGTCTCGCTTGTTTGTATTAATTAAATATATCGGAAACTGGGCAGTATATTTTCCGTCGGTGCATAAGTATTGACAAAAGCGGCTGCCGCCGATAATATGTATGCATAGCGGGAGAGCTATTGACGTAAGAGATAATGTGAGCTTTAACAATGGTAGGCAAGGCTAAAGGTATGCGGAAAGAAATCGGCTTTTAATATGAATAATTTTTACATATGCTTTATTGGAATTTGTATGAATAAGGAGAAAAATATATATGTTAACAAAAATAGCGGAAAATATATATAAAAAAGCAGTTCCATTACCCAATAACCCTTTAAGGGAGATAAATGCATATATTATTACAGGCGAAAAAAACTTATTAATTGACACAGGATTTAACAGGATTGAATGTGAGGAAGCGCTGAAAAGCGCTTTTGACGAACTTGGTATAAGCAAAACAGATTTGTTCATAACCCATCTTCATTCGGATCACTGCGGCCTTGCTCCTAAGTTTGCTCAAAAATCAAGCGCGGTGTATGCAGGAGAAACAGACGGCGAACTTATTAATTTTGAAGTTGGAAACCTGTATTGGAAAATGCTTGACGATCTGTTTGTAAAATATGGTTTTCCTAAAGCCGATTTCGGCAGGAATACGGATATTCATCCGGGACGTAAATACTGCCATGAACAGCGTCTTGATTTTACATATATTGCAGAAGGCGATATATTGGAATACGGCGGGTATAGGCTTGAGGCGGTTGAAACGCCGGGCCATACGCCGGGGCATATGTGCCTGTATGATCGCGGCAAAAAAATTCTTTTTTGCGGCGACCACATTTTGGGAACCATTACGCCTAATATTTGTATTGACTTAAATGCGGAAAACCCTTTGCGCGATTATTTGGACAGCTTAAAGAAAGTAGAAAAACTTGACGTGGAATTGCTTTTAACTGCGCATGGAACGGCTATTGACGATATGCGGGGTAGAATAAACGAGCTTTACCGTCATCATAATGAGCGGTTAAATGAAGTTTTATGTATTTTAGATAATGAATGGACAACGGCATATCATGTGGCAAGCCGTATGAAATGGGAAATTCCATGCAAAGGCTGGAGCGATTTTCCTAAGCCCCAGCAATGGTTTGCAACTGGAGAAGCAATTTCGCATCTTCAGTATTTATTCTTTGAAGGTAAAATTTTCCGGGAAGAGAAAAACGGCGTGTACTATTACAGAAAATAAAATTAATAATTTTATTTTTTATCAAGAAAAGTTTGTCGTCAGGAACGATGTGCATATCATATGGGTTTCGGCATATTTATGAAAAAAAGGAACTGTCTGGAATTATATATGGAGCCGTTTTAAAACATATTCTAAAATATTATATTAAAATATGAAACAAACAATAGCAACAATGCGGCAAAGAATTCTCCATTTTTATATTTGGACTGATAGATTTTAACTTCATCAATTTTACTATGCGTTTAATAAAGCGGGAAAATATGATAAAATAAATTAAAAACTGGTATCAAAAGATATAATTATTCTACAGAGGAGCATGATGTATGGAGTATCTGGGAGCAGTTTTTTTGCGTGTTCATATATGCTGTTCTGTGCCTTATCATCGCTGGCATACGGTCAATACTTTCGCAAAAAGGTACTAAGAAACAGAACTTCAAAAAACGTTCTGGGCATGGTTCTTTGAAGCGCTTAACCCATTCCATTGGTTTTGGTGATTATTGATTAACTGCTAGCGGCAATGAGAGTATCTTTGCCATTTCAACGATCGAATTGTTAGAAAAGCCTAAATCAGTCCAAAGGATAAAAGGGAAAAAGCGTTTCTAAGTTGATAAATCCATATAAATAGTAATTTATATAAAGGAGATACTGTTTTGGGGTTTTGGATTTTTATGTTGTTAATGGATTTGCTTATTCCATTTACTATGATTGGTTTTGGAAAACGCTTTATGGAAAAAACTCCTAAAAAAATAAACGCCGTATTTGGATACAGAACGGCTATGTCTATGAAAAATAAGGATACATGGAGTTTTGCTCATAAATATTGCGGGAACATATGGTATACATGCGGATTAATATTTGTGCCCGTTACAATTTTTGTAATGGCGCTTTTGCTGGGTAAGACGGAAGATACTGTAGGAAGTATAGGGGGTATTCTTTGCGGTATTCAAATGATACCGTTTATAGGTTCGTTTTTTTCTACAGAGAAAGCTCTCAATAAAACTTTTGATAAAGCCGGTAAGCGAAGATAGTTTCTTGTTCGACAAGCGTTACGGCGATTTGACAACGGTGTCATTTAGTTATTAGGGATATTGTAGAAATAATACCATAATTGCCGAAATGGTATATCATTAAAATATGATGACGGAACTTAGCTTAAAAAGAAAATAGTTTTTTAGAGTTATGACAGTTAATAAAAACAGAATTATATGATAGGAGAGAAGGATGTCGGGCAGAGTTTTTGTTACAGGGGATAAGCATGGAACTTTTGTTCCGTTATTTGGGTTTGCCGAAAAAACAGAATTGTACGATACGGATATATTAATTATTGCAGGGGATGCGGGGTATATTTGGGATGAGAATTACAAATATGCCGTAGAAAGCTTAGAGCAGATATTTCCGGGAACGATTGCTTTTGTAGACGGAAATCACGAAAACCATCAACTTATTAACAGCATGGAAGAAGGATTTTGGAACGGCGGGAAAGTGCATAAAATTGGAGAAAGGATATATCACCTTATGAGAGGGGAAATATATTCGATATATGGCAGACAGTTTTTTGTATTCGGAGGCGCCCGTTCTGTAGACAAAGACAGGCGTGTGGAAGGCACAAGCTGGTGGAGCGAAGAAGAACCGACGAAGGAAGAACTTGAATACGGGAAGAATCAGCTATGTCAAAATATTGATAAAATTGATTATGTGATTACACATGAAACGCCTCGGTTTGCAAGGCTGCATATCTCACGATCTAAGCCGATTGATCCGGATTATATGCTTCCGACAGTTTTTGAAGAATGGTATCGAATAATTCAAAACGGCAAAAGATTTAAAAAATGGTATTTTGGGCATATGCATGTGGATCAAGCGATAGCTGATGATCTGCATGGAATACATCATAATATACTGTTGGTTGGCGAAGATGAGTGTATAAGGTGGGCTTAAATATTAGAGCCATTGTTTCGATGAAAACTTTTTAGACAGAATTAAAGATTTTGACGGTAAAAATTTCATATAAACGTATAAAAAGGCAGGATTTTATCCTGCCTTTTTAATATTACAATAACTATGTTAGCATTAGAAAAAGATTACAGAGTAAAAAAGGAACGGTTACACTATGAAGATTTCAGTCTGTATTATTTGTATTATGATTTTAAAAATATAATGCACGGTATATGAAAAACGTATATTAAATCAAATAAATATGATAATAAATTTTATAAGCAAAAGCACGGCAAATATTTAAGTGATTTTTTAAATTAAATAGTTGTAAATTGGGCAGGTTGTAAGGCAGCTTCTGAGGTTATAACAACAAATATGATAAAAAAATGGACATTGCCAAATTTTGTGTGTATAATAAAATTGTTGTAAAAATTTAGATAATATTGTTTTAAGGGGTAAATACATTTGAAGATTTCATTTGAATCACAGTTATTGCAGGAAAAGGAAAAAACCGGTATTGCATGGGTTGCGGACAGCCTGCTTAAAGAACTTATTAAAGATAATGAACATGAATATTATTTGAATTATTTTCTTTTGAAAAACAAGTATAACTTATATCAGCCTTATATGGACAGATATGAAGATATGGGATTTCGGCTCAGAAGATGCAAATGGTTCAGCTATGCGGTATATAAGATGCTTTGGAGCTTTGTGCCTATTCCGTATTCTTCTTTTTTTGGAAAAGATACGGATATAACTGTTTTTTTTAATTATTATATCCCGCCCGGCGTAAAAGGCAAAAAGATAACGTTTATTCATGATATGGCATACAAGGTTTACCCTGAAACCGTAAGAAAAAAAACGAAAATAATATTGGATTTAAATGTTGAAAGAAGCTGCAAAACAGCCGATAGAATAATAACAATATCTGAATTTTCAAAATCTGAAATCATAAAACATCTGAATGTTCCGGAGGAAAAAATAACAGTTATGCCGTGCGGCGTTGACAGGGAAAGATTTTATTACGACAGCAGCGATTACAGCCGGAAGGTTGCTGAAAATTACGGAATAAAAAGAGATTATTTTCTTTATCTGGGAACGCTTGAACCAAGGAAAAATATAACAAGGATTGTTTCGGCATACGCTAAACTTAAAGAAGAGAATGGTGTGGTTCCGTTATTGGTTTTAGCCGGCAGGAAAGGTTGGATGTATGATGAAATATTTGATATTGTAAAACAGCTGAATCTGGATAATGATGTTATATTTACAGATTATGTAAAAAATGAAGATGTGCCATGGCTAATGAGAGAAGCGAAAGTTTTTTTGTTTCCTTCTTTATATGAAGGATTCGGCTTGCCTCCGCTGGAAGCTATGGCGTGCGGCACTCCGGTTATAACGTCTAAAGTGTCGTCGTTGCCGGAAGTTGTGGGGGACGCCGGAATTTTGGTTGATCCATACTCTGTTGACGAGATCAAAGATGCAATGTATAAGTATATGTCGGATAATGAATTTTACAAAGAATCGGTTTTAAAAGGCCTAAAAAGGGGCGAGTTATTTACATGGAAAAAATCCTCTGATATTATAAAAAAAGTATTTGAAGAGTTGGAAAACTAAGAGGTTATTTTATGAATAAGATTAAAGTTTTGGAAGTTAATAAAATGTATTTCCCTGTCACAGGCGGCATTGAAAGGGTAGTACAGCAAATTTCAGAAGGCCTTAAAGACGAAGTTGACATAGACGTACTGGTGTGTCAAAAAAAAGGACGGCAGGCAAAGGAAAATATTAACGGTGTAAACGTTATTAAATCCGGAAGTATGGGAGTTTTGTTCTCAATGCCGGTATCTTTTTCTTTTTTTATTAACTTTTTTAAACTTTGCAGAAAATATGACGTTATAAATTTTCATATGCCTTTTCCATTGGGGGATCTTGCATGCCTTTTATCCGGCTATAATGGCAAAGTCGTTGTTTGGTGGCACAGCGATATAGTTAAGCAAAAAAAAATTATGCTTTTTTATAAACCGATTATGCATAGATTTTTAAAGCGTGCCGATGTTATTGTTGCCGCAACGGAGGGGCATGTTGAATATTCCGAGTATATTAAAGAATTTAAAAGCAAATGTGTGATAATACCATATGGTGTTGATAAAAACATAGCAAAAAATGCAGAAAACAAAATTACGGAGCAAAATTATGGCCCTGTAAAATTTCTGTTTGTCGGAAGGCTTGTTTATTATAAAGGCTTAAATTACCTGATTGAGGCTATGAAGAACGTGGACAATTCAGCGCTTACAATAGTTGGAAAAGGTCCTCTTGAACAGGAAGTTACAGAGCGTATAGAAAAATCAGGCCTGTCCGGAAGGGTAGAGATAAAAAACGGGTTAAACGATTCTGAATTATCGGAAGAATTTTGCAAATGCGATGTTTTTGTACTTCCTTCTGTTGAAAAAAGCGAAGCTTTCGGAATTGTTCAGATTGAAGCAATGATTTACGGAAAGCCCGTTATAAATACAAATCTTAAAAGCGGCGTGCCTTATGTCGGTATTAACGGCAAGACCGGTATTACTGTGGAGCCGAGAAATGCAGCGGAACTTTCAAACGCTATGAATAGGCTTGCACTAAACCGGGATGAAAGAATACGCATGGGAAATTTTGCAAGGAAATATGCATTGGAGCATTATTCGGAAGATAAGATGCTTAAAAATATACTTAAGATATATAAAAGTTAAAGGATGATAGTATTGTATCCAATAAAATTAAAGCCCTCTTTCAAAGATTATCTATGGGGAGGCAAAAACCTGAAATATATCTATAATAAAAACAGCGAGTTTGATATTATTGCCGAAAGCTGGGAGCTTTCGGATCGTGACGATGGAATGTGTTATATAGAAAACGGCGAATTTAAAGGGATGTCCCTTAAAGAGCTTTTGGAGAAAAATCCTGGTTTTATAGGCAGGAAGTATATTGAATATGAAAAACTCCCTGTTTTAATAAAGTTTATAGACGCATCAAAAGAACTGTCGATACAAGTTCACCCGTCGGATGAAACTGCCGATAAATCTGAAAATGAAGAAGGCAAAGCGGAGATGTGGTATATTGTTAAAAGCGAACCGGGGGCGTTTATATATTATGGTCTTAACAGCATCATAACGAAAGAAAAAATGATTGAAATGGCCGAAAACGGGAGCATTTGCAATGTGCTTAACAAGGTTAAAGTAAATGCAGGCGATATTTATTATATACTTCCCGGCACAATCCATGCTATCGGAAAAGGTATAGTTATTGCGGAAATACAGCAAAATTCAAATACAACTTTTAGAGTGTACGACTATAACAGGACTGATAAAGATGGAAAAAAAAGGCCGCTTCATATTAAAAGGGCTGTTGAAGTTATAGATTTTGAACCGATTGTTCCTGAAAATATTTGCGATAACAACAGGATCGAAACAGAAGATTTTTCTTTTTCAAATATTTTTCAGTGCAATTATTTTAAGGTGGCAAAGGTTGAAAGCAGCAAAAAGGTTATTCTTAATTGCGGCAGCGACAGTTTCCACTCTCTTTTGTTTCTTGAAGGGTTCGGAAAAATAGTTTATAATGACAAAGAATATGAAGTTTCGCCCGGAGACAGCTATTTTATTCCGGCTGGAAGCGGGGCATATGAAGTTGACGGAAAGTTTAATATTTTGCTGACTACTGTTTAAGTTGGAGGGATTATTTATGAAATATACGGCTTTAATCATGGCCGGAGGCAAAGGCGAAAGGTTTTGGCCGAAAAGCAGGAAAAATATGCCAAAACAATTTTTGTCGCTTACAAACGACGGGCGTACAATGATACAGCTTACAGTTGAAAGGATAAAGGATTTAGTAAGCTTTGAAGATATTTATATTTCAACGAATAAAGATTACAAAAAACTTGTTATGGAACAGCTTCCTCAGATCCCGGAAGAAAACATACTTTGCGAGCCTGTCGGAAGGAATACTGCTCCGTGTATCGGCCTCGGGGCAGTTCATATTTCAAATAAATATGATGACGCTATTATGATTGTTCTTCCAAGCGACCATCTTATAACGTATAACGCTATGTTTATCAATACGCTTAAAGATGCGATTGACGTTGCGTCTGAGGACGGCGCTTTGCTCACTATAGGGATTATGCCTGATTATCCTGAAACAGGATATGGATATATTAAATTCCAACCGGAAAAAGTTAATAAACGGGCTTTTGCAGTTGAAAAATTTGTTGAAAAGCCTGACAGGGAAAAAGCAAGGGAATATTTGGATTCTGAACAATATTTGTGGAACAGCGGCATGTTTATCTGGAAAATTTCTTCCATACTTAATAACTTTAAAAAACATTTGCCTAATATGTATAATGGGCTTATGAATATAAAAGATTCTTTGGGTTGTGAAAACGAAGACTTTGTGCTTGAAAAAGAGTTTAGGAACTTTGAATCTGAATCTATTGACTACGGAATTTTAGAAAAAGCCGAAAATATTTATGTCGTTTCAGGCACATTCGGCTGGGATGACGTCGGCAGTTGGCTTGCCGTTGAAAGAATTAATTCACCCAATGAATTTGGAAATGTTATTAAAGGAAATATAATAACCGTAGATACTAAAAGTTCGATTATACAGGGTACTGATAAACTCATTGCTGCAGTTGGACTGCGCGACCTGATTGTGGTTGATACAGACGACGCTATACTTATATGCGCTAAAGACAGCGCCGGAGATATAAAAAAAGTTTTGGAAAACCTTAAAATATGTAATAGAAATGAGTATATTTAAAATATTGGAGGAGCAAAATGGTTTTTTCATCAATGGAATTTTTGTGTATTTTTCTTCCATCTGTTTTGTTATTGAATTTTATTATAAAGGAAAAATATTCAAATATATTATTGCTTGGTTTCAGTTTACTGTTCTATTATATTGGCGAACCTGAATATATTTTTTTCTTTTTGGGGTTTATGCTTATTAATTACGTATTGGCTATATTAATTGATTATACAACTGGAATAAGAAAGAAAAGTATTTTTTGGATGACAATAATATTAGATTTAGGATTTCTTTTTTATTATAAATATTCAGGATTTTTTGTGGAAACTATTGGCAATTTAGGAATTACGTTTGAAAATCCTGAATTTTTCAAAAACATAATAATGCCAATAGGAATATCGTTTTTTACTTTTCAAACTTTGAGCTATATAGCGGATTTATATATGGGAAAAGTTAGCGTACAAAAAAATCCATTAAAGCTGTGTCTTTATGTTTCTCTATTTCCACAGTTAATTGCTGGGCCAATTGTCAAATATAAAGAAATTGATACGGAACTTTGCAAAAGAAGGATATCTTCAAATGATATACATTACGGTATACAGAGGTTTTGTATTGGATTGGGTAAAAAAGTGATAATTGCAAATCAAGCTGCGGTTATTGCAGATATTGTTTTTTCATATGATCCATCGGTTGTAAATACATTTGATTTATGGATTGGAATGTTTGCATATACGCTGCAAATATATTTTGATTTTTCAGGATATTCTGATATGGCTATTGGTATAGGCCGTATTTTAGGATTTCATTTTATGGAAAACTTTAATTATCCATATATATCAAAATCAATACAGGAATTTTGGAGAAGATGGCATATTTCATTATCAACTTTTTTTAAGGAATATTTATATATACCATTAGGTGGAAACAGAAAAGGTGTATACAGAACTTATATTAATAATTTAATTGTATTTGCTTTATGTGGTTTTTGGCATGGTGCGGAGTGGACATTTTTGATTTGGGGATTATACCACGGTTTCTTTATAATTATTGAAAAATTTAATACAATAAAAAATATAAAGAAAAAATTGCCGGAATATGTTAATTTTGCTGTAACTTTTTTTATTGTTATGTTTGGATGGGTATTTTTTAGAGCAGAAAACGCTCAGTATGGCCTGAAATATATTCGAAATTTAATGCCAAATATTTCCAGTGGGGGGGGGCATACATACCCTTTACAGCATATCTGAATTTAAAATATTCTTTATACTAGCGCTTGCGTTTGTATTTTCATTTCCTATTAAAAATTTGATAGAAAAATGTAAATTTAATTACATTATAACGGATATTGCATGTATTTCTATACTTTGTGTTTCAATGATAGTTATGAGTTCCAGCGCATATAATCCGTTTATCTATTTTAGGTTTTAAGAGGTGATGAACTTATGAAAAAATTTTTTAATATGCTGTTCTTTATTATAATATGTTTTCCGATGGTATTTAGTGGACTTGTTAGTGAAGAATTTATAAAAAATTATGTCTTGAACATTGATAGTATAAAGAATATTGCAAGTTATGGAAAAGATATGGCAGATAATTTTTCAACAAAAACTATCTTTATGAATTTATATGCGGATTTTAATTATAAATTTTTTAAGGAGGCAATCGCTGAGAACGTATATATAGGTAAAGAAGATGAATTTTTTTATGCTGGCGATAACATGGAAAAGGATGTAGCAGGACAATATCTTGTTACAAAGGAAAAGCTTAATGAAATATGCGAAGCACAGCAGGAAATAAGCGATGAATTAAAAAAGCTAGGAAGCCGGTATTTAATTGTAGTATGCCCGGATAAAAGCGCGGTTTATAGGGATAAGCTTTTCAGCAGATATATAAACGCAGGAAGGCTATATCCTTCAAGGCAGGAGCAGATTATAAATGCATTAAGAGAAAATACGGATGTCGAAATACTCGATTTAACCGAAGCGTTAATCGATGAAAGCAAGAATAATCGAGTATATATGAAAACGGACTCACACTGGAATTATAACGGTTCTTTTAGGGCATATCAAGAAATCATTAAATATCTAAGGCAATATTATCCACAGCTTCCAATGATGGAAAAAGATGATTATAATATTGAATATGTAAATACTACGGGGCAGAACTTATCTTCGTTAGCCTATTTATCTGACAATATAAATGAGGAGGATATTCCGATATATACTCCGAAAATTCAAAGTGAAGCTGAGGATTTGAAGGCTTCATATCCTGAACAATCGCCAATTGGAGAAACATGCGGAATGATTATAAAAGAAAATGATAAAAATAAAGATATGCCGGTTTTAATGATGTATGCCGACTCTTTTGCTGGTTGGCATGAAAAGTATACAAATTATTGGAATCTGAATATTTTTATGCAGGAAAGTTTTTTTAAATATATTAGATACCATTATTATGGAACGCCAATTGATTTAAAACTTGTAAAAATTGAAGAACCTGATATTGTTATAAGAGAATATGTATCTAGTAATCTTGAACTGCTTAGTGAAAAGTGTATTGGAACGGATATATATAATTTGGGAGATGAGATATTATTTACATCAGGCGGAAACTCATCAGATTATATTAAAAACGGTATATCCGTTTGCGAAGGGGACTTTACATGGTCTTTAGGTAAAGAAACAGATATTTATATTAATTTGAATGAATATTTTAAAAACAATTTAAAACTAAGCGTATTTTTAAATATGGTTTATCCAGGTAATAATAACGTGCAAAATGTTGAACTATACGTAAATGATGTTCTGGCTGATAATATTATTTTAACGCCAACAGATTTGTATTTTGATTTAGAGATTAATTCTGATTTATTGATTAGCGGTATGAATAAGATTACATTAAAATACCCGGATGCTGTTTTAGTTGGAGATAGAGAGATTGCTTTAGCCTTTGAAAAAATTATTTTAAGTGAATATTAAGGGAGTGTTTAAAATGAAAAAAGCTTTAATAACAGGTATTACAGGACAGGACGGATCGTATTTATCGGAACTTCTGTTAGAAAAGGGATATGAAGTTTACGGTATTATGAGAAGGAAAAGCGTTGTTGATTACGGAAATGTGGAACATATAAAAGATAAAATAAATTTTATTTATGCAGATATGACGGATGTGATTTCACTTATAAACGCTATGAAAATTTCACAGGCAGACGAAGTGTATAATCTTGCGGCACAGTCGTTTGTGGCAACAAGCTGGGAACAGCCTTTGGCAACTGCCGACATAGACGCTCTTGGCGTTACGAATATGCTTGAAGCAATAAGAACCGTTAAACCTGATGCAAGATTTTATCAGGCTTCAACAAGTGAAATGTTTGGACTTGTGCAGGAAATCCCTCAAAAAGAAACAACTCCTTTTTACCCGAGAAGCCCTTATGGCGTTGCAAAACTTTATGGGCATTGGATTACAAAAAACTATCGTGAAAGCTATAACTTATATGCATGCTCCGGAATTTTGTTCAATCATGAAAGTGAAAGAAGGGGCAAAGAATTTGTTACCAGGAAAATAACCGATGCGGTTGCAAAAATAAAACTCGGAAAACTTGATTGCCTTGAGCTTGGAAACCTTGATTCCAAACGCGACTGGGGACATTCTATGGACTATGTAAAAGCAATGTGGCTTATGCTCCAGCAGGATGAACCTGACGACTATGTTATAGCTACTAACGAAACAAGGACTGTAAGGGAATTTGTAGACGCGGCTTTTAATTGCGCCGGAATTGAGATTGAATGGAATGGAAGCGGTATTAATGAATTTGGAAAGGATAAAGCTACGGGTAAAACTATTGTAAAAGTCAATCCTAAATTTTTTAGGCCTGCAGAGGTTGATATACTTATCGGGGATCCTGCCAAGGCTGAAAACAAGCTTGGTTGGCGCAGGGAAATTTCTTTTAACGAGCTTGTTGAAAGAATGGTGAAAAACGATATTTATTTATTAAGCAATGGGCTTGAAAAATAATTTGGGGTGAAATATGAAGTCGCTTATAATTGGGATTGACGGTTTTGTCGGCGGACATCTGAAAAGGGAACTTGAGGATAATGGGTATGACGTCTATGGCACTTCCCTTGAATGTGGAAATAATGATAAAACCGAGCAACTGAATATACTTGATGCCGACAGCGTATCAAGGGTTGTCAGAAAAATAAAGCCTGACGTTATATTTCATATGGCAGGACAGGCTGATGTGGGGCTGTCTTGGAAAAAACCGGGTTTCACTATGGATTTAAATGTAAAAGGAACAATAAATCTGTTGGATGCGGTTAAGAAAATTGATAACTCAATAAAGGTACTCGTTATTGGTTCGTCGGATCAATATGGAATACTTTCTGACGATAATTCTTTTGTTGATGAAAGTATGCCACTGCACCCTGCAACGCCGTATGCCGTTTCTAAATGTGCCCAGGAGCAAATGTCACTGCTTTATGCAAAAGCATATGATATGAACATTTATCTGACAAGAAGTTTCAATCATATCGGCGTCGGACAGCACAAAGGATTTGTTATACCGGATTTGGCTGGCGGCATTGTAGATGTTGAAAAAGGAATTTCCGAAAAGCTGTTCGTAGGAAACCTCAAGGCCGAAAGGGATTTTTCCGACGTTAGGGATATTGTCAGAGCCTATCGTATGATTATTGAAAAAGGAAATAAGAATACAGTGTATAATGTTGGCAGCGGTAAGGCATATTGCATTGAGGATTTGATGAAAATGATGATTTCCATGGCTAAATGCAAAATTGATGTGGAAATAGACCCTTCAAGAATGAGAAAATCAGATACGCCTTTGGTTAGATGCAATTGCACAAAGCTTATGAAAGACACCGGCTGGAAACCGGAATTTGATATTAAGGACAGCCTTTTTGATGTGCTTGAAAGCTTTAGGAGGTAATACGGCTTGAAAGAAAAAGAAAAACTTATTGTTGTCGGTGCAGGCGGACATGCCCGAAGCGTTATAGATATTATACTTCAAAATAACGAGTATGATTTGATTGGCTGTATTGATAAATCATACGGAACAGCTAATACTGTAAGCGGCATGGATGATATTCCTATCATTGGTAATGACGATATGCTTGAGGAGTTTTTTATTTCGGGAGTAAAAAATATTTTTGTTGCTATTGGAGAAAATAAGCTTAGGGATAAAATTTTTAAAAAGGTTTCAGACATTGGATTTAATGCAGTAAACGTAATAAGCCGCAGAGCTTATATTTCCGAAAGGGCAAAACTTAAAAAAGGAATATGCGTTATGGCCGGAGCATGTATAAATGTTAATACGGTTATTGAGGATAATTGTATCATAAACACTAACAGCAGTATAGACCATGACTGCCGAATTGGCCGGAGCGTACACATTGCTCCCGGAGCGGCGATTTCCGGAACGGTATCAATAGGAGATTATACGCATATAGGAACCGGTGTAAACGTAATAGACAATGTTGTAGTTGGCATAAATACATTTGTAGGGGGGGGGCGGTCATCATTAATAACATTGAAGACAATGTTATTGCATATGGAGTTCCTGCTAAAGTTAATAAGGTTAATAACAGATATAGTTCTAATTAAGCGCTTTAGGGTTAATAATTATATATTTTGCAATCCACTGTAAGTATAATTACTGATTTCATTATGTTTGACAATTCCGATTTGTAAAGGGGATAAAAATAAATGGAAGATATAGTTATTATTGGCGGCAGTGGTTTTGCAAGAGAATTGACATGGATAATAGAAGAAAACAATAAAATTGAAAAAGAATGGAACATTTTGGGATATATTACAGAACCGGTTGAAGATAGCAAATTGAAATATCCCGTTCTTGGAAACGACGAATGGTTATTAAATTATAAAGGCATAATTAATGTTGCATGCGGAATTGGAAACCCAGAACTAAGAAAAAAAATTACCGATAAATTTATAGAGAAAGACAACATCATTTTTCCGAATATAATATCAAAAAAAGCGGTTGTTAACAATGAAACTGTTTTTGGCAAAGGATGTATAGTATGTCCGGGAACAGTTATAAACACTGATGTTGTTATAGGTGATTTTTTATTGTGCAATATGTCATGCGTTTTATCTCATGATGACATCATAGGAAATTATGTTACGCTTGATCCCAATTCAAACCTTTTGGGATATGTAACTGTAGGCGATATTACTGAAATTGGTACCGGAGCCCAGGTTCTTCCGGGGAAAAAAGTCGGAAGCGGCGTTTCTGTAGGGGCCGGAGCTGTAGTAACAAAAGACTTGGACGATTACTGTACGGCTGTTGGGGTACCGGCAAAAATTATAAAATATAAAAGGTGAGTGTTAGGCTATGGGCAATAAAAAAATTCAGGTAGCAGTACCAAATTTGTCAGGAAATGAAAAAAAATATGTAGTTGATTGTATTGACACAACTTGGATATCTTCTAATGGAAAGTATGTAAATAAATTTGAAGAGGAATTTTCAAATTTTGTAGGCGCAAAACATGCAATAGCATGCTGCAACGGAACTGTTGCGCTCCATGTGCCTCTTATTGCCTTGGGAGTTGGGCCTGGAGACGAAGTTATAGTTCCGTCTTTAACATATATTGCAACGGCAAACGCCGTAAAGTACTGCGGCGCAACGCCGGTATTCGCAGACTGCTTAAGGGACACATGGAATATTGATCCGGAAGATATTAAAAGAAAGATAACGGACAAAACAAAAGGCATTATACCGGTACACTTATACGGTAATCCATGCGATATGGATCCGATTATGGAAATTGCTGAAGAACATGGATTATTTGTAATTGAAGACGCTGCAGAATGCCACGGGGCAGAATACCGCGGGAAAAAGGCCGGAACCATTGGGACCGCCGGTATATTCAGTTTTTTCGGAAACAAAATAATCACATGCGGGGAGGGCGGTATGATTATTTCAAATGACGATGAATTGGATAAACATATGCGGCAGCTGAAAGGGCAGGGACAAGATCCAAACAGGAGATATTGGTTTACAGAAGTAGGATATAACTACAGGATGACGAATATCGCAGCCGCAATAGGATTAGGGCAGCTTGAAAATATTAATGAGCATATAAATGAAAGAAAAAAAGTTGCGTCGTATTATTTTGAAGAACTTAAAGGCATGGAAAAATATATTGATTTTCAGCATGTTACAAAGGGCGCTGATTCTGCTTGGTGGATGTTCTCTATACTTTTAAAGGAAAATGTAAAAATATCAAGAGATGATATTATGTTAAAAATGGATGAAGAAGGAATTGAAACAAGGCCGGTATTTTATCCTATGCATATAATGCCCGTTTATGAGGATAAAAACGCTGGATGCCCTGTGAGCGAATATGTTGCGTCCAGGGGAATAAATTTGCCGACTCATGCCCTTCTTTCAAGGGAAGATATTAAATATATTTGTGATACTTTAAAAAGTATTATAATGTGATTGGATTGAATGTTTTTATGGAAAACTTTAAAGAATATTTAAAAAGAATGTACAAGGCAAGATATTTTTTGGTTCATCTTGTCAGATGGGACGTTAAATTTAAATTCAGGCGTTCAGTTCTCGGATTATTATGGACTATACTTCAGCCTCTCCTGCTTACTGCTATAATAGCGTTTGTATTCAGTTATATATTTAAGCAGGACATAAAGACGTATGCCCCATATATTCTTTCCGGTATACTTGTATGGGATATTATTTCAGCGGCGGTTATAGGGAACGGAGGTTCGTTTATGCAGGCCGAATCTTATATTAAGCAGTTTTCACACCCTATTATAATTTATCCTATTAGGGCTGCGCTTGTTTCTATTATAAACTTTGTTATAGCCTCTTTAGGACTGATTATATGGACTGTTTTTGTGTATCCGCAAAATATTGTTATTGCTGTTGTTTCAATCCCTTTAACTTCAATAATTTATTTTGTAGCCGCTTGGTCTATATCAATTATTTCAAGCCATTTGTATGTTAGGTATAGGGATTATCCTTATGTAATGAGCTTGGTAATGCAGTTTTTATGGTACTTATCGCCTGTATTTTTCAAAGAAGAAATGTTTTTAAGCAATGATCTGCTGCATACCTTCTTCCTTGTAAATCCCATAACACACTTTTTGCTGTTAATAAGGGAACCGTTTTTAAACGGGTATTTTGCAAACGCTGAGAGTTATGTATACTGCGCCGGAGTTTCTTTGCTGCTGTTGATTGCGGCATGGTCGGTAAATAAGAAATATGAAAAATCTGTGATTTATTATTTGTAATTGTGGAGGAATTTATGGAAGAAATCAGTATGTCTGTTAAAGATGTATATTTGGATTATCCGTCTACTGTTTATAACCGAAAGACATTAAAGCAGACTGTATTTGAACTTATAAAATTACAAAAGCCTCAGAAAGTTCTTCACGATGTACATGCTTTAAGGGGAATAAGCTTTGAAGCAAAAGTAGGCGACCGTATAGGTGTTATAGGGCATAATGGGGCGGGTAAAAGCACTTTGTTAAAAGCTTTATCAGGAATATATCCCATTACGGGAGGAGAAATTTCCGTAAACGGCAATATACAAAGCCTGTTTGATTTATCGGTTGGTTTTGAAATAGATGCAACAGGGCGTGAAAATATTGCTTATAGGGGACTTTTGCTTGGGGAAACGCCGAAAAGCATACAGGAAAAAACAAATGATATCATTAATTTTGCCGAACTTGGGGAGTTTATAGATTATCCTGTGAAGTCGTATTCATCGGGTATGATTGTAAGGCTTGCGTTTGCTATATCGACAATGGTTGAAGGAGATATACTTTTACTTGACGAAGTTTTTGGCGCCGGGGATGCAAAATTCGCCCAAAAAGCTAAAAATCGAATTACCGGACTTGTTGAAAGCGCAAAAATACTTGTGTTTGTATCTCATGATTTTTCGGCAGTAAGGGAATTGTGCAACAGGGTAATTTGGATGGATCATGGATTGATTAAAATGGACGGTAACGTTGAAGAAGTAATAAACGCCTATAATACAGCCATGGGAATTTAGGAGAAGAGTATGGGAAATAATTTAAGCAAGAAATATATAAGAAATAAGTTATTAGCCAATCATAATTTAAATGACGACATATATTGCCATGAACAATTCCAAAAAAAGCATATTGAAATTAGGGGACTTTCGTCCTCCGATGCTGAAAGGTATATTTTAAATACAAAACATGGATTAAAAGGAAAACTTGTAAAAATAGCGTTTGAAAATAAAGAAACCTTAAAAAAAATACCGTTTTTGGGAGATAGAATTATAAAAACTAAAAATCGTATGTTAAAAGAGGCTATTAATAATATTGAAAATACACTGGATCTGACACCTTATTTTGGATATTATAAAGCTGATTTTATTGCGAAAATGTATGAGGTTATGCTTGGAAGGCATGTCGACGATGAAGGAATGGCGTCATGTATGGCTGCAATGCGTAACGGCGCTAGCAGAGGGGCTATAGTGTATATAATTGCAAGTTCTCCTGAATTTAATAATAGAATACAGATCCTTAATTTGGAAAAATATAGGAGCGAATTTAAGCGTTATGT
The DNA here is from genome assembly GCA_024460105.1 of Anaerotignum faecicola. Lineage (NCBI taxonomy): Bacteria > Bacillati > Bacillota > Clostridia > Lachnospirales > Anaerotignaceae > Anaerotignum > Anaerotignum faecicola. The sequence continues at coordinate 137,799 of JANFXS010000003.1, read as the reverse complement.
AAATAAAAACAAGATAAGGAAAGTTCCAATTATTGGACGTTTTTTTTCGGTATTTACTATTTACGGGCAAGTTAGTGAAGTATATGATAGAATTGGTGAGTTGGAGAATACTTTTAAATTCGCTAATGCCCAAAGTTTGGGAGTTAATATTGATATCATAAAAAGGCTTGATAGTTTATATTTAGAAAATAAAAAATACTATTTATTATATGATGAATTGTATAATAACGAAATTAAATTAAAGATAGTAATACAGGATTTATTAAATGATTTACATGATAAATTTGATAAGCAGGCAAATAATATTTCTGCTTTAAACGAAAAAATTAAATTTGAAACTGAAAATATTGCTAATATGTATAAAAAGATTGACAATGAGATTGAGCATAGAATTACTTTGGAAGAGAAAATTAATAAAGAAGCTGGGTATATAATCAGTTTACATGAAAAGCTTGATAAAGAAGCTGAGTATATAACCAGCTTGCATGAAAAACTTGATAAATTATCTGTAAATTTTTCAAGTTTAGAATATATTAATAGGAAAATCCCCGACAGACTGATTACGAACGGAAGCTTAGATTTAAAATCATACTTAGACAAAGCCATGGAAAATGTGAATGAAAATGATATAAGTGCTTTTTCTGAAAAAGATAAATATTATTATTTTATGGCAGAATTATTTAGAGGAAGTCGTGAAGCTGTTAAAAATAGTATTCAGCCGTATATAAAATATATTGAAGAAGCATATAAAAATTGTTGCGAAAAGCCATTTGTAGATATTGGATGCGGTAGGGGTGAATTTTTAGAAATAATGGCTGAGAAAAATATGAAAGCGATTGGTGTAGATTATAATTCGGCGAGTGTAAAGACAGCTATAGATCTTAATTATAATGTAGTAATAGACAGTGCGCAGAATTATCTCAGCACATTAGAAGACAATTCTTTATCTGGAGTTACAATGTTTCAAGTAGTTGAACATATTCCTTTTGAGGAAATGTTTGATCTTTGTTTTCTTATTTATAAAAAAATTGATAAAAATGGCTGTTTTGTTATGGAAACTGTTAATCCATATTGTTTTTCTCGTTTGGGCACTATTAAAGTAGATCCCTCGCATATTCAATTACCCGCACCTGATGCATACAAGTTATTGCTGGAACTGTGCGGATTTACGGATATAGTTTTAGAATTTTACGCGCCATTGGGCAATGGGGAAAAAACTCAGAATATATTATGCAGTTATGAAGGCTATTGTATAATAGCAAAAAAGCAAGGAGGTCATAAATGAAAATTTTAATAGCTGGAAGTGTTATTGGAAGCGAAGGCTATGAAGAATGGGCGCTTGTAAAAGCATTAGAAAATGAGCTTAAAAAGGAACATGAAGTGGACACCTTTCTTTTGCCATTTTCAAGAAATTTTCTTACGTTGCCTGATCAAATACTTGCGTACAGGCTATTGGATGTTCATAGCTGTGATATGCTTATAACTGTTGGTTATCCCGCTTGTATGCTGGAACATAATAATAAAATATCTTATCTGTTTGATATTGTGCCGCATTATTGGGAATACTGGGACAGTGAATTTGGAATTTTATGTAATAACCAGTATCTTAATATAAGAGATACGATACATAAAATTGATACAGAAGTTCTTTCTTCTGCAAAAAAAATTGTGTGTAATTCCCAGATTCTCTCTGAAGATTTGTCTGCACGAATTGGGATAAAGGCCGAGACGTTATATTGTCCTATATTAGATTATGAAAATAATAATATAGAAAAATTAACAGGTGAAAAATATATTATGTCTGAAACAAATCTTTTGCCGTTCCAAAGGCCGGAACTATTAATTCAATTAATGACAAAGCTTAAAGATATTAAATTAAAAGTTTTTATTCCTGATACCGATATTGTTTATAAAGAAACATTTGAAAAATGGATTTTGGAAGATGGATTAGAGAATAAAATTAAAATTATATATTCTAAAGCGTCAATAGAGGACTATAAAAATTCTCTGGCTTATATTGTTACAGATTATAAAATGAGAAGAATTTCTAATGGAATAATAAAAGGAATGGGCAACGGTATTCCGATTATTTACATGGAGGACTGTGGCGGCTCTGCTGAATTATTAAATAGTTATGATAACAGAAAATGTGTAGATATTAATGAGTATAATTTAATAACAGATAAATTAATTTTTGGTTTAAAACGAAATAAAAATGCATACAGGCCAAATGAATTAGGGATTTTTGCTGAAAGGCTGATTTTATTATGAAAATTGCACTTGTAAATACAATGTCGCCTTTTGTTAGGGGTGGCGCTGAAATATTGGTTGATGATTTATATAATGAATTGTGTAAAAGAGAAAATAAGGTCACTTTATTTAGGATACCTTTTCCTGATGACTTTAAACTTCCTTTAATTAATACGATTTTAGCGTCAAGACTGTTAGATTTTAGCGACTATGACAGGGTTATTGCTTTTAAATTTCCTGCATTTTATGTTGTTCATCGTAAAAAAGTGTTGTGGTTTTTTCATCAATTTCGTCAAGTGTATGAGCTTTATAACAAAGAATATGGTATCATAAATGACAATATAGGAATTGCACTAAAAGATATAATCACATTTTGTGATACAAAATATATAAGCAACTCATATTTGGTATATACAAATGCTTATGAAGTAACAAACAGGCTTAAAAAATATAACGATTTAAATTCAGTTGTTCTTCCGCCTCCACTTAAAGAATGGGAAAAATATTTTTGTGAAGAATATGGGGATTTTATTTATTATCCAAGCAGGATAACAAGTCTTAAAAGACAACATCTGGCAGTCGAGGCTATGAAATATGTTAAAAGCGAAATTAAATTAATAATTGACGGTCAATGCAATGAACCGGAATATTTGAATTCTTTAAATAAATTTATCAAAGATAATAATCTTAGCGATAAGATAATAATGGAAAATCGCTGGGTTTCAGATGAAGAAAAAATAAATAAAATGTCAAAATGTCTGGGATGTCTTTATCTTGCATATAAAGAGGACTCATATGGTTTTGTTTCTATGGAAAGCTTTTATTCATCTAAGCCGGTTATAACGTGTTATGACTCAGGTGGCACAGTTGAATTAATTGAAGACGGTGTTACCGGATATTTTGTGGAGCCAACACCTATATCAGTTGCCGCTGCAATGGACAAACTATATTACGAAAGAAAAAATACAGAAAAAATGGGAAAAGCTGCTAGAAATGAAATTGTTAGCAGGAATATTACCTGGGATGAAACGATACGGAGGTTATTGTTATGAAAATAGCATGGGTTACTCCTTTTTCAAATAAAAGCGCCATTGGAATGGTAGGACGGGAAATATGTGAAGAGCTTTCAAAAGAATGTGATATAGACATATGGGCTTTTGAAACGGAAGATTTGATTGAAACTTCTGTAAATGTGATACAATTTAACAGCAGCACAGACATTAAAAGATTAGATAAGTATGACCATATTTTTTATAATATGGGGAATTTTGCCGGTTACCATAGAGAGGTATATGATTTGCTTTCTAAAAAAAGCGGATATGTTGTAATACACGATCAGACTATGTCTGGATTTTGGGAGCAATATTATCTTTTTCCTGAATTTGGAGGAAATGCTTCAAGCGGATTTGAGCCATATAAATTGATGTTTAAAAAATATTATGGACAAAAAGCTGAACAGCTTTGTCAAGAAGCATACGACTCAGGAACTTATCCAATATCTGCATATAAATATTTAGGTGAGTATAAGTTAATTGAACCGTTGTTGGAGAACGCCAAAGGGGTTTTCACTCACGCTTATTTTTTTGCGGATAAAATCAAAGATAATTTCTCTGGTCCTGTTGGTGTTTCATATTTGCCTTGCAAACAGAAAAAAAGTCCTGTCTGTACTGATGAAAAAATTATCAGTATAGTAGAAAATGCGAGAAATGATTCTAAAAGTATAATTGTAACAACCGGTATAGTTCATCCTGTTAAAAACATTGATAAAGTAACAGAGATTTTATGCGAAAGTCCTGAACTCAGAAGCAAATTTTGTTATATTGTCATTGGTTCGTATGGCGGCGAATATGGAGACAAACTTGAAAATTTATCAAGGAATGAATTGAAAGGTTGTTTGCATTTATTGGGTTACCAGCCGCAAGAAGTTATGGAATATGCAATTAGTAATGCCGATATATGCATTAACATGCGTTATCCGAATTCGGAAGTCTGCTCATTGTCATTATTGGAGCAAATGTCATTTTCAAAACCTGTTATCGTGATTAACAGCGGAATATATGGCGAGATGCCAGATAATGTTGTTATTAAAATCAATAAAGATATGGTTAAAGACGAACTAAAAAAAGTACTGGAAAACGATTTAAATTTATACTTTGATAAAGGCGCAGCGGCAGGAACTTTTGTTAAAGAAAAATGCTCTGTTGAGGAATATGTAAGAAGATTGCTGGATTTTTGCAAGTCTGCTGATTCAGAGCATAATATTGCAGAATTCAAAGATAGTATCTTAGACTCGTTGTCGGAATATTTGTGCGAAATGAATATAAATGAAAGTTCAGTTCCTGCTACGACTGAACATATTATTAATAAAGTTAGCGATATCCTTAATGGTCAAAGTAAAACAGATGATAATAACAGAACTTTAGGAATATGGGCTGGATTTTTATATCATGTTCCGGGTTTGCATAGAGAAGGAATTGCAAGATTTATTTCTTTTTTGTGTGAAAACCTTGTAAAGCATTTTAATGTAGATATTGAAGTTTGGTCATATTCTTTTAATGAAAGTGAAATGGAAAATTGCTTTTCTGAAATTTTGAATAATTGTGAATTTTGTAAAAAAATTAAGTTAATACACGAAAAAAATTTCATGGATATATTTGAAGTTTCCGAAAAGGATATATTGCAAATGGGAGATATTAATGAAGTAAAAGATAATCTATCATTAGTTGCAAGAGAATTTTCAAAAGCAGATATTTTTATGCCGTTAATTGTTTATCTTGACAATGTAGTTTTTACTGGAAAGAAGATACTTGTTCCTGCGCATGATATGGCCGTTGCCAGACATTATGATGATTTTTTAAAAAGAGATAAACTTTATAAATCACGGCATTTGGACATACTATACAGGGCTGAAAACTTAGTTAGGAATGGTGCAAAGTTCTCATCTAACTGCAAAATAGTAATGGAAAATCAAATACTAAAATATATCAGGAATTTAAAGCCTGAAGATGCTTATTATGTATATCTTCCTGTAAATATACCTGACAATATAGAAAATAAAATTATGCCTGAGGATAAAGTCAGGGAACTGTTTAATATAAGCGGGAGATACCTTTTTTATCCTACTCAGGTTAGGCCTTACAAGAACATATCGACTTTAGTAAGAGCGTTTAATGAACTTAAAAACAAATATGCGGATCTTAAACTTGTTTTAACCGGAAATCCAAAAGACATGCCTGAAGTTGATGATTTGCTTAAAAATTTTGATTTATATAATAGAACTGTTACTTTAGGAAATATTTCTGAAAGTGAGCTTTACAGTGTTTATAAATATGCTTCGGTAGTTCCGGTAACTTCTAAATTTGAAGGCGGATTCCCGTGGCAGGCATGTGAAGCGCTTTTTATGAAAGTTCCATTAGTGCTTAGCAATATTGATGTTGTTGAAGAACGTATGAAAAGCTGTGGTTTTTCTGGTGAAAACAGTCAGATATTACTTTTTGAGCCTACGGACTATTTATCGCTTTCAGAATGTATCAGCGAAGCTATTGATAATAAAAAAGAATATCTTAACCGACAGGAAAAATTTTCTTCTGCGCTTCTCAGTTGGGATTGGAAACAGGCAGCGGGTCAGTACTATAAAATACTTTTTGATAAAGAGTGGTGAGATCGATGATTAAAAAATTGGTTTTATTATTTGTTCTGTCTGTCGTTTTAAGTTTAAATCTTATTATCCCTGTATTGGCTGAAGATTATCACGATACAGTAATTGAAACCGATATAAAAGAAATTCAGGCGCAAGATATAATATCTGGTAATGTTACCGTAACATTTAATAATATGAATCTTTATAATGAAAATGTTAAATTTTCATATCACATACAGGATGAAAACGGAAATGATATTTTATTTGAAAACGAGAGGACGCCGCTTGTATTGGAGGGAAACAAGGCTGTAATTCCTTTTAATTTTGACAAAAAAGCGGTTGAAGCCGTCCAAGGTTTAAAAGAATTTAAAATTGTATTTGACTTAGTTGACGAGCAAAATGTGTACTGGTTTTCTGCAAATACAAATTTAGATTTTGTTACAGACAGTATTTCATATGAATACAATATTTTGAATATCTTTAAAACTAATTGGAGCAAGGTGTTTGGAGAACAGAAAATTATATTTTTGTTTAATATAGTTGGAATTTTTATATTTATATATCTTGCTTATAAATATAAACATGAATTTGTATAATAATATAGAAAAAGATGCTTTATTATATATTATTATATCATTGGAATTTGATGGGGCAGTTTGTTGTTAAAAATGTAAATTAGCGTGGGCTTGGAAAATATGCTGAAAAAATTAGGCTTAAATGACAATGAAAATCTGTTTAAATTAGTTGTTCAATTTATAAAATTTGGAATTGTAGGAGCGTTGAATACTTTAATTTCACTTGCGGTTTATTATATATTTATATTTATTAGTGATGATTTATATTTAATTGGCAATGCAGTCGGACTTGTAGCGGGGATTATTAATTCATACTATTGGAACGGGAAATACGTATTTGCAGATACGGGCAAAAGAGAAATAAAAACATTTTTAAAAACATTTGTTTCCTATAGTTTTACATTTGCTTTGAGTACATCTATGCTTTTTATAATGGTTGAATATATGAATATATCAAATAAGCTGGCTCCTATAATAGGATTAACTGTAACGATTCCTTTGAATTTTATATTAAATAAATTTTGGGCATTCAAATGATTTAAGGCGCTTAGGGATGCTTATAATCTTCTGGGGCAAGAATAAATTATGTGAAATTAATTTATAAAGCTTAATTTAAAAATTAATTTTACCGGTATATATGGTTGAGGATGGCATTAGCGCCCTAATAGCGGCGTCAAAAGCATTTGACGTAGCTTTGCTTTTTCCTTGCCATTAAACTGCTAATGCCGTCCTCAACTATTTGACTATATATATGGAATTTTTTTGTTAATCGAAGCAGAAATGAGCAGACTTACCCCAGAGGCAAGGGCGCTAACTACGTGTGAGTCGCGACACGTAGCGTTTTCCAAAGGACAATTCGAGAATTCACAGGTAAGTATTTGAAACGTCGAAAAACAGAAAAATTTGCTATATGGAGCGTATAGACCTTTATATACTGAGCGTATCAAAAAATAATGGAAATAAGATGTTAAAAAGCCGATTTTTTAAATCGGCTTTTTACTAGAAGGATGGTATTATGAAGTTTTATTTTGGGGTTTGTGTATCTTGTTTACAAATCTAGTATAAGTTTAAATTATTAACTCTGTATTGAAAAATTGTAAATAAATTATTAACATCATATAATTTTATTATTATGGGTAAAAGCCGGGTGGTCAGCCCGGCTTTTAAAAGGAAGGTATTATGAATTTTTTTGGGTTTGTGTATCTTGTTTACAGATAATAATATAGCAAATAATTATTAACGCTATATAGATAATTTGTAAACAATTTATTAATAATTATTGTCAATTAATATTTAATTGCTTTTGTATAATACTATATTTTCATATGTACGAAACAATATTTTTATTAAAAAATTTGATAAAACTTTTAATATTGTTTGTCAAAATTTGCTGTTTGTGATATAATGATTTATAATTAATTTATTTAGGATGATTAATATGCTCTCAAAAATAATAAGCTGCTCAATATCCGGGATTGACGGCTGCTTAATAGATGCGGAAGTGGATCTCGGAAACGGACTTCCGATGATAGATATTGTCGGCCTTCCGGATTCTGCTGTAAAAGAATCTAAAGAAAGAGTGCGTTCCGCAATAAAAAACAGCGGATTTCCTTTCCCGGCAAAAAGGATTACCATAAATCTTGCCCCTGCCGACATTAAAAAAGAGGGGCCTTCTTTTGATTTGCCGATTGCAGTTGGAATACTGTCATGTCTTCAAATTGTGCCATTTGAAGTTTCAAAAGAATATATGTTTACAGGCGAATTATCCCTTGACGGAAGTGTGAGAGGAGTAAATGGAGTTTTGCCTATGGTTTACAGCTCTTACACAAATGGCATAAAAAAATTTATTGTACCGTATGATAATCGTGATGAAGCCGCGCTGATAAAAGATGCTGAAATTTATCCTGTCAGGTCATTAAGGCATTTATGTGATTTCTTAAACGGAAAAGAAGAGATTAAACGATATACGGTTGAAGTCGAAAATATATTTAACTCAACAAATGGAGAAATGCTTGACTTTTCCGATATAAAAGGGCAGGAAAATGTTAAGAGGGCAATGGAAATTGCCGCCGCGGGAAGGCACAACATCCTGCTTATAGGCCCTCCCGGATCGGGAAAGACAATGGCGGCAAAACGTCTGCCTTCAATAATGCCTGATTTAACATTTGATGAATGTATTGAAATAACTAAAATCTACAGTGTCAGCGGTCTGTTGAAAAATAAAAACATGCTTATAAACAAACGTCCGTTTAGGGCTCCGCATCATACAGTTTCTGCATCTGCGCTGACCGGAGGAGGAAGAATCCCGAAGCCCGGTGAAATTTCACTTGCAGATAAAGGCGCTTTATTTTTAGATGAACTGCCTGAATTTTCGCGCAATGTATTAGAAGTTATGCGCCAGCCGTTGGAGGATGGGCAAGTTACTATAGCGCGCGTTAATGGTACTGTTACATACCCGGCAGATTTTATGCTTGTTGCAGCAATGAACCCATGCCCGTGCGGCTATCTTGGTGATGGTGATAAATGCAGATGTACTCAAAACGAAATAGCTAAATATACAAGCAAAATAAGCGGACCTCTTTTAGACAGGATAGATATTCAGGTTGAAGCTTCGGCAATTAAATATGAGGATCTTAAAGATGGAAGGAGCTCTGAAACTTCGGAAGAAATTAAAGAAAGGGTTGTCAAAGCCCACAAACTTCAGCTCGAAAGATATAAAAACGACAATATACAATTTAACAGCCAGCTGCCCCCAAATTTAATAGATAAATACTGTGTTCTTGGAAAGAAAGAACAAGCTATGCTTAAATCTGCTTTTGACAGACTAGGATTAAGTGCAAGGTCATATCATAAGATACTTAAAGTGGCAAGGACAATAGCGGATTTGGAGGGAAGTGAATACATAACGGCAAAGCATATAGCCGAAGTTATCCAATATAGAAATTTAGACAGAAAATATCTGATGTAATTTATAAAAGCCGTTAAGCATACCATAAAAATAAGGAGGTATGCTGTATGGCCGGTTTTATAAATTATTTTTCTGGGATAATAAATTCATTAGGATATATAGGGATTTTTTTAGCGGCGGCGCTTGAATATGCATGTTTTCCGATTTCAAGCGAAATTCTTTTGCCATTTATCGGATATTCTGTTTACCTTGGAAAGCTCTCTCTGTTTAAAGCCATTATTTCAAGCACAATAGGCGGAGGGGTTGGATGCAGTTTTTGTTATTTTCTCGGAAGGTTTGGGCGTGGAATTATTGAGAAACTGTTTAAAAAAAACGGAGCCGTATATTTGGGAATCGAAAAAGCGGAGAGATATTTTGATAAAATGGGGAATGAGTCTGTTTTTTATGGCCGCCTTATGCCCATAGTCCGTACATATATTTCTTTCCCGGCCGGAATGGCAAAAATGGGATTTCCTAGATTCTTTATGTTTTCAGTTATGGGAGCGATGATTTGGAATACCGCGCTTGTATCTGTTGGGTTTGCGCTGGGGGAACACTGGGAAAGTGTTTCTGTGTTTTTTTCAGAAAACAAGAATTTAATTTTGATTTTAGTATTTATTTTTGTAGGAATTTTTCTATGCTTTAGAAGGAAAAAATGTTAATTTAAAAGCCATGTCCGCATTAAAAATGTGAAACATGGCTTTAATACTATTTTCGGCACATAAAATTATTATACTTCAGTTTCATTTTTAACATTTATACCGTTTTTTATTAAAACTTCGGCTGTTATTCCATTTCCTTCAATAAGAGTACCGGAAAAAGTACCGTCATATATTTTCTTATAGCCGCAGGAAGGGCTTTTGCTTTTTAGTATGGCCAAATGACAGCCTGTTAAGGCGGCGATTTTAAGCGCTTCATTTGCGCCTTTCTCAAATTCTTCAGTAAAATCATTATTATTTTTATCAATTACTTTACCGTTCAGTATTTCTACAGGCATCCTTGGAGTTGGCCGTCCGCCAAGCTGTTCTGGACAGACCGGTATTAACGTGTGTTTTTTTGATAATGCAGTTATATTCGGATACTCTTTAATATTGCCGTCATAACGGCATCCTATGCCTAACAGGCATGCGCTTACTATTATATTCATATTTTAATTTAACTCGCTTTCGATGTCTAAAGCTTCAACGAGCTTTATATTTTCATTTCTGTCCATAAAAGTATTCAAAGTATATTGGTTTGCAAATAACAGGAGCGGACGCATAAAATGGTCGAAAACAAGCATGCAGCGAGAGTTTTCAAGTTGTTTTAAAGCGTCGGCAGAACTGTCTTTAACCCAGCGCACAACGCTGAAGTCTAAATAATCCATCCTTATATCACAGTTATACTCGTTTTTAAGCCTGTACTCAAAAACTTCAAATTGAAGTTCTCCTACGGCGCCGAGAACTACTTCATTATATTCATTTGTATAAACTTGTATTGCACCTTCCTGGGCAAGCTGTTCAATCCCTTTTTGAAATTGTTTTGCTTTAAGGGAATTGACCGGACGGACGCGCCTGAAAAGTTCAGGAGGGAATGTTGGAAGCGGCTCAAAGAACAGCTTTTCTTTGGAGGTTGTTAAAGTATCGCCTATTTGATAGTTGCCTGAATCATAGACGCCGATTATATCTCCGGCAATTGCATGATCTACCGTTTCTCGTTCGTTTGCCATAAGCATTGTGCTTTGGCTGAGCTTTATTTGTTTGCCTGTCCGCGAAAGCGTAACGTTCATACCGCGTTCAAATGTTCCTGAACAGATACGCATAAAAGCGAGTCTGTCACGGTGGGCAGGGTTCATATTAGCTTGTATTTTAAATATAAAACCGCTGAAAAAATCGTCTGTAGGTTCAACTTCTCCCGTAGTTGTTTTTCTGTTTCCGGGAGCCGGGCTCATTTCAAGAAAATGGTTAAGGAACTGAGTAACGCCAAAATCGGCAAGCGCAGTTCCGAAAAATACCGGTGACAGCTTACCTTTAAGTATCAGGTTCATATCAAATTCATTTCCCGCCCCGTCGATAAGTTCGATTTCATTTCTCAGTATGTCAAGGTTTGCCTGTGAAATAACGCCTTCAAGTTCGGGACCGAAAACGCCGTTTTCACCAAGCTTTATTTCGTAATCGGTACGGTATATATAAACGCTGTTTTTAAGCCTGTCATAAACGCCTTCAAATGTAAGGCCGCTGCCTATAGGCCATGTAACGCTGACGGAAGGAAGGCCTAACGCTTCTTCTAAATCTTCAAGTATTTCCAACGGCTCTTTTGCCTGTCTGTCAAGTTTATTTATAAAGGTGAATATTGGTATGCCTCTGAGACTGCACACCTTGAAAAGTTTTTTCGTTTGAGTTTCAACACCTTTAGCCGCATCAATGACCATAACTGCGCTGTCGACAGACGTTAAAATTCTGTATGTGTCCTCGCCGAAATCATTATGTCCCGGCGTATCCATAATTGAAACGATTTTACCTTCATATTCAAACTGCATAACCGAAGAAGTAACGGAAATACCGCGCTGTTTTTCTATTTCCATCCAGTCGCTTGTAGCAAACTTTGAATTGCGCCTTGCTTTAACTGTACCTGCTTCCCTAATGGCTCCGCCGTGGAGAAGAAGTTTTTCTGTTAATGTTGTTTTTCCGGCGTCTGGATGGGAGATTATTCCGAATATCCTTCTTTTATTTATGGCTTCCAAATTATCAAGTGACATATAAATATCCTTTCGTATATAAGTTTCCTAAATTTTAGCTAACATATATTATATTAAGATAATAAATAAATTGCAACTTTTAGATTTATATATATTGAAAATGTTATATAAATTATGTAAAATTAAACTAAAATCGTTTAAGTTGCAGACGGTTTTTTTATACCCCAATCCGTATATTTTTATTTAGCATTTTAAATCATATTTCTATTGACATAATTACTAATAATGTGCTAGAATATTTGTCAATGTAAACAAATAATTTAAACTTTGTTGTACAAATATAACAGGAGGATACCTTTTATGATGCATTTAACAGCTGTTAAAATTAGTTCTATCAAGATTAACAGCCTTAGTGTTTGCTTTTTCGGCAATTTTAGTTTATGCATTTTTAAAAGCGGTTTTCCTATTGGTTTAAATATTGGCGTTGGCAATAAAAAGATACCCTTTTTATTGCCTTTTCTTTTGTAAAAAGCAATTTCAATATATTGGCATTTGCCGGAAAGGATGAGAAAATGTTAAACAGGAAAGATGTTTTGGGCCTGCGGGACATGAGCAGGGAAGAAATTATTGAGATCCTCGACTTAGCTAAAGTGATGAAGGAACGCATCAATAATCCTGAGCTTAGGGTAAACGAACTTGAACACACAAGTGTTGTTACATTATTTTATGAAAACAGCACAAGGACAAAAACATCGTTTGCTTTGGCCGGCAAATACCTTGGGGCGACAGTTCAGGATCTGGGTATTTCGACAAGCAGTGTCAATAAGGGTGAAAGTCTCATTGATACGGGCAAAACCATTGATCAAATGGGCGTTGATGTTATGATAATGAGGAATTCTTTAACAGGCGCGCCGCATGTTCTTGCCCGAAATGTCAACGCGCATGTTATAAACGCCGGCGACGGAAGCAATGAACATCCGACCCAGGCTTTGTTGGATTTATTTACAATAAGGGACTATAAAAAGGATTTTGAGGGGCTTAAGGTTGCTATAATAGGCGATATTTCGCATAGCCGTGTAGCAAGAAGCAATGTGTTTGGGCTGAGCAAGCTTGGGGCTGAGGTTATGCTTGCCGGTCCGTCAACCCTTCTTGGAGGATTAAGCAAGCTTGGCGTTAAAGCTACCTCAAATATAAAAGAAGCGGTAAAAGATGCAGACGTAGTTATGGGGCTAAGGATACAGTTTGAAAGGCAGAAAACTATAAGTTTTCCGGGAATTGAAGAATATAGGGAGCTTTTTGGAATAAACAGCGAAATAATAAAGCATGCTAAAAAGGACGTGCTGATTATGCACCCGGGTCCCGTAAACAGAGGCGTTGAATTTTCGACGGATGTAGTCGACAGTGGAAACTCGGTTATAAATATACAGGTTAAAAACGGGGTGGCAGTTAGAATGGCCATACTCAAACTTTTAGCGAACGGAGGTAAAAGCTGATGAAAACCCTCATTAAAAAAGGAAAGCTGATTAATCCTGCTACAAATAAAAATGAAATCTGCGACATATTAATTGACGGCAAAATTATTGCTAAAATCGAAAAAAATATTGAAGAGCCGGCCGATAAAGTTATAAATGCCGAAGGAAAGGTTGTGGCTCCGGGATTTATCGATGTTCATGTGCATCTAAGAGAACCCGGTTTTGAATACAAAGAAACGATTGCGTCAGGAAGCAGGGCGGCCGTTAAGGGAGGATTCACAACGATATGTTGTATGCCTAACACCAACCCTGTTATTGACAGCGAAATAATGGTTGAATATATTAAACTTAAAGCCGCTAGAGAAGCAGAATGTAATGTTCTTCCCATAGGGGCCATTACAAAGGGCCAAAAAGGAGAGGAACTTGCAAATATAGGCAAAATGGCAAACGCCGGGGCATGCGCTATAAGCGAGGACGGAAAAAGCGTTCTCAACAGCGGGCTTCTTAAAACCGCAATGAATTACTCAAAGATGTTTAATATACCTGTTTTAAGCCATTGTGAAGACAACAGCCTTGTTGGCGGAGGCGTTATGAATGCAGGTATCCAAAGCCAACTTTTAGGGCTTAAAGGCATTTCAAACGACAGCGAAGACGTAATTATTGCGCGTGATATTATTCTTTCCAAAAGCACAGGCGCTAAACTGCACCTTTGCCATGTCAGCACAAAAGGCGGCATTGAGCTTATAAGGGATGCGCAAAGGCGTGGACAGGAAGTAAGCGCGGAAGTATGCCCACATCATTTTACATTATCTGATGCAGATGTAACTGATTATGATGCAAATACTAAAATGAACCCGCCGCTCAGAAGCATTGAAGATGTTGAAGCTTTGAGGGAAGCGTTAAAAGACGATACAGTAAAAATTATAGCGACAGATCATGCTCCGCACGGTATTGACGAGAAAAACTGTGAATATGAGAAAGCCGCGTTTGGAATAGTGGGCCTTGAAACGGCATTTTGCCTCGGAAATAAAGTTCTTGTTGAAGGCGGATATATTACGCTTGACAAACTTATTGAAAAGATGACAATTAATCCGGCAAAACTGCTGGGTATTGATAAAGGCTCGATTGAAGTAGGAAAAGACGCGGATATTACAATTTTGGATCCCGACGAGGAGTTTGAAATCGATTCTTCAAAATTTGCGTCAAAAGGTAAAAACACGCCGTTTAACGGATTTAAGGCAAAAGGCAGGATACTTTATACATTGGTCGGAGGAGATATAAAAGTATTGGAAGGGGAACTTTTTAATGATAATAGATAAGCTGATTGATAAAATAAAAGAAACCGAAAATCCTACGGTTGTTGGGTTAGATCCAAGGCTTTCATATGTTCCTGACTTTATAAAAAACGAATGTCTTGAAAAGTACGGGAAAACTCCTAAAGCTGTGGCTGAAAGCTTTTATATGTTCAATAAAGAAATAATTGATAAAACATTTGATCTCGTACCGGCAGTGAAACCTCAGGTAGCTATGTATGAAATGCTCGGGCCTGAAGGATTTGACAGCTATATAAGGACAATAGAGTATGCAAAGTCAAAAGGGCTTATTGTAATAGGCGATGTGAAAAGAGGGGATATTGCTTCAACGGCAGAAGCGTATTCAGACGGCCATATTGGCAGAATAAATATTGAAGGAAACGAGTTTGAAATTTATCACGAAGATTTTATAACTCTTAACCCATATCTCGGCTGGGATTCAATAGAACCATATATGGAAAACTGCAGAAACTATGATAAAGGTATGTTTGTACTTGTTAAAACGTCAAATCCAAACAGCGGACAGCTTCAGGATCTTGACGTCGGCGGGAAAACGCTTTATCAAAAAGTCGGAGAGCTTACAAGCGAATGGGGAAAGGAACTTGTAGGAAAATACGGTTATTCTTCCGTTGGCGCGGTAGTTGGAGCTACACACAGGGAGCAGGCCGAGAAGCTCAGAAAGCTTATGCCGGATACCTTTTTCCTTGTGCCGGGATACGGGGCTCAGGGAGGAAAAGCCGAAGATCTTGCCGTTTGTTTTGACAAAGACGGACTTGGGGCTATTGTAAACAGTTCCAGAGGAATTATAGCGGCGCATCAGAAAGAACAGTATAAAAATAAATACAGTGAAAAAGATTTTGCGCTTGCCGCAAGGGACGCTGTTAATGATATGAAAGCAGATTTGAGGAGATGTATATAATGGAAAAAACTATTAAAGCCGAGCTGATACTTGAAAACGGTGTGCGTTTCAAAGGAAAAGCTTTCGGATATATTAAAGAAACCGTCGGAGAAGTTGTATTCAGCACCGGTATGACAGGTTATGAAGAGTTATTGACAGATCCTTCTTTTGCTGGACAGATTGTTACAATGACATACCCGCTTATCGGAAACTACGGTATTAACCTTGACGATATGGAAAGCGACGGCCCTAAGTTAAAAGGCTTTGTTGTCAGGGAGAAGTGCGACTATCCAAATAACTGGAGATGTGAAATGGATATTGACGCATACCTCAAACAAAACAAAATAATGGGGATAGAAGGCGTAGACACCAGGGCTCTTACCAAAATACTGCGCGACCATGGAACCATGAAAGGCATTATAACAACAAGAGGAAAGGACCTTTCAGAAAATCAGATTGCTTTAAAATTTGAAAGCCTTAACAATAAGAATGTTATAAGGGAATGTACAATTAAAGAAAAATATGAAATTGCAGGCTCAGGAAAACATATAGCTTACCTTGATTTGGGAACAAAAACAGGACTTATCAGGGATTTTAAGTCAAGAGGATGTAGGCTTACTGTGCTTCCGGCATTTACCTCAGCGGAAGAAATACTTGCGGTTAATCCTGACGCCGTGTTTATTTCAAACGGACCGGGGGACCCGAAAGATGTTCCGGAAATAATTGAAACCGTTAAGCAGCTTATTGGCAAAAAGCCGTTGCTTGGCGTATGCATGGGAAATCAGATTATAAACCTTGCCCTTGGAGGAAATACAACTAAAATGAAATTCGGCCATCATGGCGGAAATCACCCTGTAAAAGATTTAAAAACCGGAAGAGTTTACATTACAAGCCAAAACCATGAATATGTAGTGTGCGATCTGCCGGAAGACGTTGAAGCGTCGTTTATTAATATAAACGATAATACAATCGAGGGCATAAGGCATAAGAAGCTGCCTATATTCAGCGTGCAGTTTCATCCGGAGGCAAGCCCGGGGCCTTTAGACGCCGCATTTTTATTCGACAGGTTTTTAGAAGTTATAGAAAGAGGTGGAGATAATGCCTAAGGACAATACAATCAAAAAGGTGCTTGTTATAGGTTCAGGCCCTATTGTTATAGGTCAGGCGGCTGAGTTTGATTATTCGGGAACTCAGGCGGTTCAGGCAATTAAAGAAGAAGGCATTGAGGTTGTGCTTATCAACAGCAACCCCGCGACAATTATGACTGACAGGGATATGGCGGATCATACATATATTGAACCGCTTACGGTTGATTTTATAGAAAAAGTGATTGCAAAAGAGCGGCCTGACAGTCTTATTGCCGGCATGGGCGGACAGACAGGCCTTAATTTAAGCTGCGAGCTTTATGACAAAGGAATTCTTGACAAATATAACGTACGGGTTATCGGAAGTTCCATTGAATCGATTAAGGAGGGCGAGGACAGGGACTCTTTTAAAAAGTTAATGGAAAAAACCAATCAGCCGATTGTTGAAAGCGATATTGTAACAACAGTCGAAGGCGCTATTGAATTTGCCGAAAGAATCGGATACCCGGTTATAGTCCGCCCGGCATATACTCTTGGAGGAACAGGAGGCGGCATAGCTGAAAATGAGGATCAGCTGCGGGAAATAACGACACAAGGGCTCCATTTAAGCCGCGTGGGCCAAGTGCTTATTGAAAGGAGCATTAAAGGCTGGAAGGAAATAGAGTTTGAAGTTATCCGCGACGGGGCGGGGAATTGTATAACAGTATGCTCAATGGAGAACGTAGACCCCGTAGGCGTTCATACAGGCGATTCCATTGTTGTCGCCCCGGCGCAGACTCTTTGCGATAAAGAATATCAAATGCTCAGGAAAGCGGCCATAGATATTATTGACACAATTAAAATCGAAGGCGGCTGCAACGTACAGTTCGCCCTTGATCCAAACAGCTTTAACTATGCCGTAATTGAAATTAACCCGCGAGTGAGCCGTTCGTCGGCGCTTGCTTCAAAAGCCACGGGATATCCTATTGCTAAAGTTGCGGCAAAAATTGCTTTAGGTTATAGGCTTGACGAAATTAAAAATGCGGTTACAAAGAAAACGTATGCATGCTTTGAACCTACAATAGATTATGTAGTATGTAAAATACCTAAGTGGCCTTTCGACAAGTTTAAAAGCGCAAAACGTAACCTCGGAACGAAAATGATGGCAACGGGCGAAGTTATGGCTATAGGCAACAGCTTTGAATCGGCGCTTTTAAAAGGCGTACGCTCGCTTGAAATAGGCCAGTATACTCTTGAAAGGGATTACAGTAAGTCCAAAACAATGGACGAGCTTAAAAAGAGGGTTGTCGTTCCTGATGACGAAAGGCTTTTTGACCTTGCCGAGATGTTAAGGCGCGGATATATGGTTGAAAAAGTTTGCGAAATAACCGGTATGGACAAATTCTTTGTCCACAAAATCAAAAAGATTGTCGATATGGAAGAACGGCTCAAACAGCTCGATATAGATAATCTTGATGAAGAAACTTTAAGAGAATATAAAGTTATCGGTTTTTCAGATAAGGGTATTGCAGATATACTTGGAGTGAAACCTCCTGAAATATACAAACTGCGCAAGAAATTTAATATACTTCCCGTATATAAAATGGTTGATACATGCGCCGGCGAATTTGAAGCAGTTACTCCTTATTACTATTCTACATACGACGAATATGATGAAGTTGTCGTAAGCGATAATAAGAAAGTAATTGTTATAGGCTCAGGACCAATCAGGATCGGTCAGGGCATAGAATTTGACTATTGTTCCGTTCATTCGATACTTGCCCTTAAAAGAGCGGGAATTGAAACGATTATTATAAATAATAACCCGGAAACCGTTTCAACAGACTTTGATACTTCGGACAAGCTTTATTTTGAACCTCTTACCGAGGAGGATGTGTTAAATATTGTTGAAAAGGAAAAGCCGAACGGCGTAATACTCCAGTTTGGCGGACAGACGGCGATTAAGCTTGCAAAATTCTTCCGTGAAATGGATATTCCTATTTACGGTACGAAACCCGAGCAGATTGACGCGGCCGAAGACAGGGAAAAATTTGATGAACTTCTCGAAAAGCTTAATATCAAACGTCCAAAAGGAAAAGGCGTTTGGAGTGTTGAAGAAGGCGTAGACGAGGCAAATGAACTGGGATATCCTGTACTTGTAAGGCCGTCGTATGTACTCGGAGGCCAAGGTATGGAAATAACGTACACAGAGGAACAGCTTATAAAATATCTTGAAGCTGCGTTTGCAAAGGACAGCAAAAATCCTGTTTTGATTGACAGATACCTTCTTGGGCGTGAAATTGAAGTTGACGCTATCTGCGACGGCACAGACGTTGTTATTCCGGGCATAATGGAACATCTTGAAAGGGCAGGGGTACACTCCGGGGATTCAATTTCAATCTATCCTCCTCAGCACTTATCTGAAAAGATAATTAATGAGATTATGGATGTGACAAAGAAAATTTCAATAGCCCTTGAAGTAATCGGGATGATAAACATACAGTTCATTGAATATAAGGGAGAATTGAATATAATCGAGGTTAACCCCAGAAGCAGCCGTACAGTACCATATATCAGCAAAGTTACGGGAGTTCCTATAATTGATCTTGCAACAAAAGTAATGCTTGGATCAAAACTCAAAGAACTTGGCTATGAATCGGGAATTTGCCCAACGCCTGATATGGTATGCATAAAAGTTCCAATTTTTTCAACGGAGAAACTTCCTCAGGTTGAAGTAAGTCTGGGACCTGAAATGCGTTCTACCGGGGAAATACTCGGCGTCGGCAAAAACCTTACAAACGCACTTTATAAAGGTTTTATTGCCGCTAATACTATCGTTCCGAAAAGGAACGGCACGGCGCTTGTTACAATAAAACCGTATGACAGGCCTGATTTCCTTTCAACGGCAAAGCGTCTTGAGGCTTTGGGATATAAATTCTTGGCTACTCAGGGCACGGCTGAATTTCTCAAGGAAAACGGGATTGATAATGTCAGCGTTGTCCGTAAAATAAGCGAGGGCGTTCCTAATGTACTTGATATTATCAGAAGCGGTATGATTGACATAATCATTAATACGCCTAATAAAGGAAACAACTATATCAGCGACGGATTTAAAATCAGGCGCGCCGCTGCTGAAAGTTCCGTTAACCTTATGACTTCGCTTGATACAATGAACGCGCTCCTTGATGTAATGGAAAGCAATGTAACGCCTGATAAGCTTGAAGTAATTGCTTTGGAGGATATAAAATGAAATCTGTTGAGTATGCGGAGATTTTATACAATAATGAAATAAGCAGCCAAATATTTGAAATGTGCCTTTTTGCCCCTAATGTTGCAAAAGAAGCTAAGGCCGGTCAATTTATAAATATCTATACAGGGCTTGGGGAGTATATACTTCCCAGGCCTATAAGCATAAATGAAATTGATATTGAAAAAGGCACAGTAACCGTTGTATATCAAGTTATCGGAAAAGGCACTGAATTTTTCAGCGGATTAGCGAGCGGGCAGGAAATTAAAATACTGGGACCGCTCGGAAACGGTTTTGATATCCGTGGAGGAATAAAAGAACACATTGTTGTAGGAGGAGGCATTGGAATTCCTCCGCTTGTTGAGCTTGTCAAAAAGCTTGACGGAAATGTCTCCGTATTTTTGGGAGCAAAATCAGCTCCTATACTTTCAAAAAGGTTTGAAGAGCTCGGAGCTGATGTATACATATCTTCGGACGATGGTTCGGCAGGATTTAAAGGCAACGTTATTGAACTTATTGAATCGGTAAAGCCTTCCGGAGAAATGATTTATACATGTGGTCCAAAAGTTATGCTTAAATCTATATCAAAGTGGGCGGAAGAACGCAAAATACCTATACAAGTATCAATGGAGGAGCGTATGGCATGCGGGATTGGCGCATGCGTAGGCTGCGCCGTTAAAATAAGGAAAACGGGCGAAAGCGAATGGCAGAACCTTAAAGTATGTAAGGACGGACCTGTGTTTATGGGAAATGAGGTGGTATGGGATGAATAGTGTCAGCGCTTCTGTTAATATTGCAGGCATAGAAATGAAAAATCCTGTTACTACTGCTTCCGGGACTTTCGGATCGGGGAGGGAATACTCAGAGTTTTTCGATCTCAGCCGCTTGGGAGCAATAACTGTAAAAGGCGTTGCAGACGAACCATGGAAAGGCAATAATGCTCCCCGTATTGCCGAAACATACGGAGGCATGCTTAATTCGGTAGGGCTGCAAAACCCGGGGGCCGATTACTTTATAGAAAACGATATACCTTTTTTAAGGCGTTTTGATACGAAAATAATTGTAAATCTATGCGGACATACAGTAGAGGAATACTGCCGCGTAACTGAAAAAATGAGCAAAGCCGACGTAGACTTGTTTGAGCTTAATATTTCATGTCCGAATGTTTCAGCCGGCGGCATAACTTTCGGCACAGAGCCGGATATGGCTTTTAAAGTTGTAAACGAGGTCAAAAAGTACGCAAAGAAACCGTTGATTGTAAAGTTAACGCCTAATGTAACCGATATAACGGAAATTGCCCGTGCGGCTGAAGCCGGCGGAGCAGACGGAATTTCCCTTATAAATACGCTTCTGGGAATGAAGATTGATATAAATAAAAGAAAGCCTGTGCTTGCAAATAAAGTGGGCGGTTTTTCCGGTCCGGCAATAAAACCTGTTGCTGTAAGAATGGTTTATCAGGTTTCAAAAGTTACTAATCTGCCTATTATAGGAATGGGCGGCATCTCTTCATGGGAAGATGCGGTTGAGTTTATTATGGCAGGAGCAACGGCTGTCGCAGTCGGCACAGCAAACTTTATGAACCCCTTTGCAGCGGTGGAAATTGCGGACGGTATTGAAAATTTTATGATTAAAAACGGCATAAAAGATTTAAGTGAAATAAGAGGTATTATTGAATAGCGGAGGTTAGATATGATTAGCTCTGACAAAAAAGAATTTATCGAATTTATGATGAGTGCAGACGTACTCCGTTTTGGAGATTTTGTTACAAAAAGCGGCCGCAATACGCCGTATTTTATTAATACCGGAAATTATAAAACGGGAATGCAGATTGCAACTTTAGCCAAATTTTACTCCAAGCTGATTAAAGAGACTGTAGGAAGCAATTTTTCAGCTATGTTCGGCCCGGCATATAAAGGAATACCCATTGCGGCGGCCACAGCGGCTAATCTTGCTTTGGAATATGGAATTGACAAGCCTTATTTTTTTAACAGGAAAGAAGCAAAGGATCATGGCGAGGGGGGCAATATTGTCGGATATAAACCGGCAGACGGCGATAATATAATAATAATAGAGGACGTTATTACCGCCGGAACGGCGATAAGGGAAACTATGCCCGTTCTTAAAAGTACGGCTGAGATAGAGATTAAGGATATGTTTATATCTGTTAACCGCTGTGAAATAGGGCAGAACAGTAATAAAACGGCAGTTATGGAAGTTAAGGATGAATTTGGAATTGAAGTACATTCTATTATAACCGTTAAAGATATATACGAATATTTAAAAGAAACGGGAATTTATAAGGAAATGCTTGTAAAAATGGAAGGGTATATGGATAAATATTGCGTACTTTAATTTATCCAAGTATGTTAACCGGTATTATAAAAGATATAAAAAACCGAACGTATTTTGCATGATAGATACGTTCGGTTTTTTATATTCGATAAAATTTTCATCTGAAACTGCTGTCGATTATTTTTTCGGACAGACGTTTTTCCGTATTGGCAAAAAAAGCTAAAGTGAGAATGTAAAGAATATTTTTTATTTTTTCAGTATTTTTAATATTCTCAGGTATTTCAAGGGTATTTGCAATTTCTTCAAAATTTAATGCGGATTTTAATTCGAAGGATTTAACGCTTTTTTGTATTTTTAAAAAACATGAATATACGTCTTCTAATATTTTTGAATTTGAATTGTCGTTAAGTTCATTTGTTATCGGGCTTAATATCAGATATATATCGTTTATGGAGAGTATGCTTTTTAAATGATATATTATAATAAGCAGCATAAGATGATTTTTGTTATATTTCTTTTTTTGCGGCGGCGGAAATAATTTTCCCTTAGCGTAGTTGTTAATCATTGTTTTAGTAAGGATTTTATCGTCCTTATTACGTTTATAGCATGATAATTTTGCATCGATAAATGTTGTTACCTGATCCATATATAATTCGATATCCGGTATATCGCTTAATTCCACCGTTTCAAAATTACATACTTCCTCAGATATATCTGTTATTTTTTCATTAAAATCCATTAACTTATCACTCCAAACAAGTCGTTGCACAGTCCCGGATACATATCTTGATCCTCAAATTCTTCAAACATCGGTATACTTACATATTCGTTATCCATGCTGTTGTTATTTTCAGCATTATTATTGTTTTTATTTTGATTTTCCATGTTAACGCCTCCTTGGCTGATATTAATTGTTTTTATTTATTATATAGTATTTATAACTATGTATCAAGTTATAAACAAAAATTTTACAATATTATTATTGTAATTTAAGAATATTTATGTTAGGATATGAATATAATAAAACATAGTTTTAAAAACTATATTTGATTCGGAGGCATGAATATGTACAACACAGTAAGTAAACACAGGTTGCGTGAACCTATAAGCGCATTAACACATTTCATAGGATTTTTAGCTTGCATACCGGTTATTTTGATATTTATGATTTATTCTTATAACGAGGCTTCAATATATCATGTTGTAAGCTTTGCGATATTTGGAGCGTCGCTGCTTATGCTTTACGGGGCAAGCACGATATACCATGCGCTTCCTGTTTCACCTAAAGCCGTCGCGGTTTTAAGGCGTATTGATCATATGATGATATTTGTATTGATTGCGGGGACTTATACTCCTGTCTGCCTTATTTCATTGCATGGCGTATGGGGATGGACGCTTCTTGCTCTTGTTTGGGGCTTTGCCCTTGGCGGCATAATATTAAAAGCCGTTTGGTTTAATGCGCCTAGATGGCTTTCAACAGCTATATATGTAGTTATGGGCTGGCTTGTTGTTATCGCTTTCTATCCTCTTGGCAGAGCGGTGCCGTTAAGCGGAATATTAATGCTCCTTGCCGGAGGCCTGGCATATACTTTCGGAGCTGTTATTTACGCAGTAAAATGGCCTAAGCTTAATTTTAAAAATTTTGGATTCCATGAAATATTCCATTTATTTGTTATGGCAGGCTCAGCGTTTCATATAGCGTTTATGTTTATATATGTACTTTAATAAAAAATGCCCGGTTTTAGATAAGAAACGGGCATTTTCATATTTTCGGCATTGATTGTTTCTTTTTAACTAACATGAAATTAGAATTATAAAATTATATCTTAAATTTTATAAAGGTAATAAACGGTTTAGAGTCCTGTCGGTGACATCAAAAACATTTGATACAGCTTTGGCTAAACCGCACGCTTTTTCTATGTTTTTAAACCTCTAATATCATCCTCGGTTATTTGATTTTGCATAGAGCTTATGTTGTTTTATTGAACTAAATTTAATATTCCGTATGAAACATAAAAAGTATTGCTGACAAAATAAGCTTAAAATCATATTTTATTTTTCGCGTTTTAAATAAGAAACTTAGGGTGGATGAAAAAATTATATTGTAAAAATATTTTATTTTTTTATTGATATAATTTTATATCCACGTTAAAATAATTTTAAAATCTTTTTTAAGATTTAATTTTTATACGGAGGAAAAAATATGAGCATTAGAATAGGTATTGTAGGATATGGCAATTTAGGACGCGGTGTAGAATGTGCCGTAAAACATAA
Organism: Anaerotignum faecicola; assembly: GCA_024460105.1. Lineage (NCBI taxonomy): Bacteria > Bacillati > Bacillota > Clostridia > Lachnospirales > Anaerotignaceae > Anaerotignum > Anaerotignum faecicola. Next base: position 113,150 of record JANFXS010000003.1, on the reverse strand, counting down.
TCCGGACATGGAGCTTGTCGGCGTATTTACAAGAAGAGAACCACAGTCATTAGAGATTTTAACCGAAACTGCTAATGTGTACAGCATTGAAGAAGCAGTTAATATGAAGGACGATATTGATGTAATGATACTTTGCGGCGGAAGCGCTACGGATCTTCCGAAACAAACTCCTCAGTTTGCCGAAATGTTTAATGTTGTAGACAGTTTCGATACGCATGCAAAAATACCAGAACATTTTGAAGCTGTCGACAAAGCGGCAAAAAAAGGCGGCAAAACGGCAATTATCTCTGTAGGCTGGGATCCGGGAATGTTTTCTCTCAACAGGCTTTACGCGAATGCTATTTTAACTGAAGGCAAGGATTATACTTTTTGGGGTAAAGGCGTAAGCCAGGGACATTCAGACGCTATAAGAAGAATTGAAGGCGTTAAAAACGGAAAACAGTACACAATTCCGGTTGAAAGCGCCCTTGAAGCTGTTAGAAACGGTGAAAATCCTGAACTTACGACACGTCAGAAACATACCCGCGAATGTTTTGTAGTTGTAGAAGAAGGTGCCGACAAAGCAAGGATCGAAAGTGAAATTATAAACATGCCTAACTATTTTTCTGATTATGATACGACGGTTCATTTCATCAGTGAGGAAGAACTTTTGAAAAACCACAGCGGTATCCCTCATGGCGGTTTTGTTATAAGGAGCGGAAAAACAGGCTGGAACAATGAAAATACGCATATAATTGAGTACAGCTTAAAATTGGATTCCAATCCGGAATTTACGTCATCGGTGATTGCCGCATATGCGAGAGCGGCATACAGGCTTAATAAAGAAGGGCAAAATGGCTGCAAAACAGTGTTTGACATTGCCCCGGCATATCTTTCTTCAGCCGACGGAGCGGAGCTTCGCAAACATCTGCTTTAATAATAAGGGAAACGATTTAAGAAGAAATTCATTAAGATTTTTGATTAAATTGGCTTTACGGCGTTTGTGCATAGTGAAAATGATTTTTATATGCGGCATAACGCCGTATTAGCCGTAACCGTTATTTTAATAATTATATATTATAATCTCAGTCCTTTAACATCTTTGATACGAGAAAGTATAACGTTACTGCTGACTTTTACAACACCTTTTAAGTTATCTATTTCATTTCTGATAAAATTTTCCATTTCATCATTGCAGCTTGCAACTGCATGGACATGAAGCCTGCAATCGCCGGTTATTCTATAAATTTGCGTTACGGTTTTATTGTCATATAAATGTTTTATTATATCGTCAAGCGCATCCGGTTTGGTTTCTATCTCAAAGTAGCATGAAATAGCGCCGCTTATTTTTTGAGGATTTATAATTGTAGTGTACTCTTCTATTATTCCTCTTTCTTCCATTGCATTAATGCGCATTTTGACAGCCACCCTTGACAGTCCGACTTTCTCGCTTATTTCCGAATATGAAAGACGTGCGTTTTCAATTAAAAGCTTCAAAATTTTTTGATCTGTCGTATCTAATCCATCTAAAAACATATTATACCTCCATATAGCTTCAGTTTAAAAGGGCACACACGCCCCACAAGGAAAAATTTTCCGCATTTCCGTGTTACATACGCTTGTCATAAGATCTGCTATGCCGGCGCATACGCGCCTTAAACCGCAAAAAATTTTTTCCTTGTGAGAGCGGAGAGTTTTAGCGAATGTTAGAGGCGCAAGAGCAAGGCAAAGACAAGCAGGTATAGCGGTTCCTACGGCAAGCGGCTTTAATACAGCTATTGCGCCGCTGACGTCCGTTAAAACCGAGCGTGCTCTTGTAAACTAAAGCTATCTATAGTATATCACAAAATTACTATTAGTAAATGATTAAATTGACTTTTGTAATTAAATATGTATAATATTATACAAAAAGAAAAAATATAATTAACTTTTGAAATGAGGAATTATAATGAAGCCGGATTTGCTCAATGGAAAAATAACAAGCAACCTTCTTATGTTTGCACTGCCTATGATGCTTGGCAATATGCTCCAGCAATTATACAACGTGGCCGATACATTAATAGTGGGTAAATATCTTGGTGCAAACGCTCTTGCAGCGGTTGGTTCCTCTTATACTCTTATGACATTTATAACATCGATACTTCTTGGCCTTTGCATGGGCAGTGGGGCGGTTTTTTCTATCAGATACGGTGAAAATAACAGTGAAGGCCTCAAAAACAGCATATTCCTTTCATTTATACTTATAGCAGTTGTAACGGTTGTATTGAATGCCGCTGTTTTTTTATTGATTGATGAAATTATGGTCTTTCTGCATGTGCCTGCTGAAATATATTCGTCAATGCGCGAGTATTTGCTTATTATATTCTGCGGAATATCGGCAACATTTATATATAATTATTTTACTTCTCTTTTAAGGGCTATAGGAAATTCTGTTGTTCCATTGATTTTTCTTGGCGTTTCTGCCGTATTGAATATTGCGTTGGATTTAATATTTGTGCTTAAATTTGAATGGGGTGTAGGTGGCGCCGCTTTTGCAACGGTTATATCCCAGTTTATATCCGGAATAGGAATATTATTATATACTGTAGTTGAATTTCCACAGTTCAGGATTGGCAGAAAAAATATGAAATGGAATGGCGCTGTGTTGAAGGATATAACGAACATGTCGTTTTTAACGTGCGTCCAACAGTCGGTAATGAATTTTGGCATACTTATGGTTCAGGGGATTGTTAACAGCTTTGGAGCTGTCGTTATGGCCGCTTTTGCAGTTGCGGTAAAAATAGACTCTTTTGCCTATATGCCGGTACAAGATTTCGGAAATGCTTTTTCAACATTTATTGCGCAAAATTACGGAGCAAACAAAACGGAACGTATTAAAAAAGGCATAAGGACTGCCGTTGTTGTTTCGTTTATATTCTGTGCGGCAATAAGCTTAATTGTCTGTATTTTCCCAAGCCAGCTTATGAAAATATTTGTAAATGAAAGTGAAGCCGAGATTATATCCGTTGGAGTTAATTATTTGAGAATTGAAGCGTCATGTTATTTTGGGATCGGTCTGCTGTTTTTGCTTTACGGTTTTTACCGGGCAGTAAAAATGCCGGGGATGTCGGTAGTTTTAACTGTTATTTCACTTGGCACAAGGGTATTTTTAGCATATACTCTGTCAAAAATACCGTCGGTAGGAGTTATAGGGATTTGGGTTGCCGTTCCCATAGGCTGGATATTGGCGGATATAACCGGAACTTTATATTATTTTAAGTATGTAGTACGGAAACAGCGTTTTTAAAAGAAAATGTAAAAAATATTTTAAAATATTGTAAAAAAATTATGTAAAATTATGATATATATCTTAATTTTTTATGTTATGCTTGAAATATAGTATAAAATTTGGTATATTTATACCAGTTATTGTATTTAAAAATTTAATATGATTTTCAGGAGGTAGATAATATGCCGATTAATTTATCAAAGGGCCAGAAGGTTGATTTAACAAAAGGAAATCCCGGATTGAAAAATATTATTGTAGGTTTGGGCTGGGATGTTAATGCATTTGATTCAGGAGTAGACTTTGACCTTGACGCCGCCGTATTTATGTTAGGCGATGACGGAAAATGCCCAACGGACAAAGAGTTTATTTTTTACGGAAACCTTTGCCACTCAAGCGAATCCGTTAAACATTTAGGAGATAACCTTACCGGAGAAGGGGAGGGCGATGACGAACAAGTTCAAATCGATCTGAGCAAAATTCCGGCTAATATATCTAAGATTGCTTTTACAGTAACTATTTACGATGCAGAAACAAGAAAACAGAATTTTGGTCAAGTTTCAAACTCCTTTATAAGGATTGTTGACGAATCTAATAACACTGAATTAATAAGATACGATTTAGGCGAGGACTTTTCAATCGAAACTGCCGTTGTAGTTGGCGAATTATACAGAAATGGCTCGGAATGGAAATTTAACGCTATTGGCAGCGGTTTCCAAGGCGGGCTTGCGGCCTTATGCGCGCACTATGGTATTGATGTTGCATAAGTAAATATATCGTATTTTTAATAAAAATCCGGATTTCTGAGGGAGAACAATCCCTATTTGAAATCCGGATTTTTCGATTTTTCTGCAAAGTTAAAATAGAAAATGTATAATAACTATAAAATGTACAATTAGTTCTATTTTTTTATGTTATATCACTTTGTCGCACTGTCTGGTATCCTTGACAATATTTTCTTATAATTTAGTTTGAACATAATGACAGTAAATAAAACTGCTATAATATCGGCAACCGGCTCTGCAAGGAATACGGAGAATGTTTTTGTAACTTCGGGTATAAGGCCGAAAATATTTTCCGGAGTAATCGCGGCCGCAAAGCTTTCAGGTATAATTGCCGGGAATATAAAAATTAATGGTATAAGGAGAATTATTTTTCTTAATACAGCTAGAAAAACCGATATTTTTGCTTCTCCCAAAGCAATAAATGTCTGCTGGCAGGCAATTTGCGCTCCTAGTATTAATGATGTGGCCATATAAATACGAAGCGCCCATTTTGTTACTTCCATTAGTTCGCTGCTGTCAGTGAACATGCCGATAAAAATTTGAGGAATAAATACAGCCATGACCCAAATAAGGAATGTAAATGTAAGTGAAGAAATCATTAAAAGGCGGAATGTTTCCATAACCCGTTTCTTTTTTCCCGCTCCGTAATTAAAACTTATTATGGGCTGCGCCCCCTGCGTCAGCCCGGTTAGGGGAAGCATTGCAAACTGCATACAGCTTGAGAGAATTGTCATTGCGCCTACTGCCAAATCGCCCCCATAACGCTGAAGCGACGTATTAAAACATACAATTAGTATGCTTTCCGTCGACTGCATTATAAACGGGGAAACCCCTAATGCAAGAACTACTGCAAGTATTTTTGGATCTAACCCGAAATTTTCCTTTTTTATCTTTAGAATTGTCTTTTTTCCTGTTAGAAATTTTAAAACCCAAACTGCCGAAACCGCCTGTGAAATGATTGTAGCTAATGCAGCTCCTTTTACATCAAGATTAAATCCCCATATAAATATCGGGTCCAATATAATATTAAGAACTGCTCCTATAACTGTAGTTTTCATACCTATGGAAGCAAATCCCTGGGATGTAATAAAAGGATTAAGCCCTAAAACAAGCTGTATAAAAATTGTTCCGCAGCAATATATTCTCATGTAATCCATAGCGTACTTAATGGTGTCTGCACTGGCTCCGAAAAGCATCAATATCTGCCTTTCAAATATAAGTATGACAGCCGTAAGTATTATTGAAATTACGACTAAGGCAAAAGTACATGTGCCCAGTATTTTTTCAGCGCTGTCATTATCTCCTTTTCCCATTTTTATGGCAGCCTGCGGAGCGCCGCCCATACCTATCAGCCCGCTGAATGCTGAAATTAAGGTTATTAATGGGAATGTAACGCCCACGCCTGTTAAAGCGGCTGTTCCGATATTTTCGATATGGCCTATATACATTCTGTCTACAAGGTTATAAAGCACATTAATTATTTGCGCTATAATTGCCGGGCAAGCCATCGAAAATAAAAGCCTTCCGATTTTCTCTGTGCCAAGGTTTGATTGATTTTTTGAATCCTCCATTTGATTACCTCCATTAAATACTATAATTTGCACATAAACGATATTATATTTGCTTGTTTTTTAAAAGTAAATAACATATATTAAATAATTATGAATTTAGTTGTTAAATTTTGTTTTTGCCTGTATAATGTATCTTGCATTAAAAATATACGAATAAATCGGAAAGAAGTTGGTTTTTTGGAAAGAGAAAGAAGAAGAAAAAAGAAAAAGAAATCAAATTCGTTTGCAATATATATTGTTATAGCGGCGGTTTTGTTGCTAGCGGTTTTTTTGGCGTATAAGGCGTTTAATGCCGCTTTCAGTGCCGGCATGGGCGTTATGTCCGAAGCGAGCGGAAACGGAGAACAGGAGCTTGGGGAAGAAATTCTGGTAACTATCCCCGAAGGTGCGTCAACTAAGGACATAGCGGAAATACTGCATGAAAACGGGCTGATTGACAGCGTTATTATGTTCAGGATTAACAGCCGTTTGGGCGAATATGACGGTACATATCATCAAGGGGATTATTTAATTGCAAAAGGAACGGGCGAGGAAGATATAATGAAACTTTTGCAAAGCGGCGTAGTATACAGCGAGAGCGTAAAGGTAACAATACCGGAAGGGTTTACTGCTTGGCAGATTGCGAAAAGGCTTGAAGAAAATGGGCTTGTTACTGCCGACGAATTTATAAACGAAATGAATACCGGAGATTTTGAATATGATTTTCTTGAAGGCATACCGAAGCGCGACAATTATCTTGAAGGATATCTTTTTCCGGCCACTTATGATATTGATAAAAATGCAGACGCGCATACAATTATAACAATGTTTCTCAACAGGTTCCAAATTGCATATGACAATATACTTAAAAACGCTCCTTCTGATTTTTCAACCGATGAACTTGTAACTATAGCGTCCCTTATTGAGAGCGAGGTACAAGTTGAAAGCGAGAGGCCTATTGTTGCGGGCGTTATATATAACAGGCTTGAAGACGGTATGCTTTTACAAATTGATTCTACTGTGCAGTATGCGCTTTCAACGAGAAACGAGGTTGTCACTTATGATGATCTGGAGGTTGATTCGGAATATAATACATATAAATACAAAGGCCTCCCTCTTGGTCCAATATCAAACCCGGGCGAAAGCTCGCTTATGGCAGCGGCAAACCCTGATGAGAACAACTACCTTTATTATGTAGTGAAAGAGCGAGGCAGCGGCGAACATGTTTTTGCCGAAACATATGATGAATTTTTGAAAGCAAAAGAAGCGTATAAAAACAGCTTTAACTAACAGGGAGCAAATTATGAAATATGTAACGGACGATTACCTTCATGGATATTTAAGACTTATACAGCCAAAATATGACGGAACACTAGGAAAAATACAAGAGGAAGCACAGGAAAATGAAATTCCTATAGTACCTCACGAGGTAGCGCGTTTTTTAAGTACGATACTTTCTATTAAAAGGCCAAAGGAAATATTGGAAATAGGAACGGCCGTTGGCTTTTCGGCAGGGCTCATGAGCAGATATATTCAGCCGGGCGGACATATTACGACTATAGACAGATATGAAATTATGCTTAAAGAGGCAAGGATAAATATAGAAAGACTTGGCCTTAAAGAAACTATAAATTTAATTGAAGACGATGCGGCAAACGTACTTCCTCGCCTTTCGGGACCTTACGACGTTATTTTCCTTGACGCGGCAAAAGGGCAGTATATACAGTTTCTGCCGCATATACTTAGGCTTTTGCCTATAGGAGGAATACTTATAGCTGACGATGTGCTGCAAAACGGGGACATTGCAAAATCGAGATTTTCTGTTCCGAGAAGGCAGAGGACAATACACAAGCGCATGAGGAATTTCCTGTGGGATATTTCGCATTTGGATTGTCTGGAAAGCTGTATTATACCTATTGGCGATGGTGTTGTGCTTTGCCATAAAATTAAGGAATATGTAGCGACAGAAGGGGAGTTTAGTGATGACTGATATTAAAACCGAGCTTCTTGCCCCAGCAGGGGATTTGGAGAAACTTAAAATTGCAGTCTTATATGGGGCTGACGCGGTATATATAGGCGGCGAGGCTTATGGACTGCGGGCGAAAGCAAAGAACTTTGACATAAATAAGATGAAAGAAGGCATTGAATTTGCACACAGCCACAATGTTAAAGTTTATGTAACGGCTAATATATATGCGCATAATAATGATTTTGAAGGAATGGCGGAATATTTTAAGGAAATTGAAACAATTGGCGCAGATGCGCTGATTATTTCCGATCTGGGCGTTTTCTCCGTTGCAAAAGAAGCTGTGCCGAATATGGAAATACATATTTCGACTCAAGCCAATAATACAAACTATAAAAGCGCGTTAATGTGGCGTAACCTTGGAGCTAAAAGGATTGTTGTTGCAAGGGAACTATCGATTGATGAAATATCCGAAATCAGGAAAAGTATTCCGAAAGACATGGATATTGAAGCTTTTGTTCATGGCGCAATGTGTATTTCATATTCCGGAAGATGCCTTTTAAGCAACTATTTAAGCGGACGCGACGCCAACAAAGGGGAATGTTCGCATCCATGCCGCTGGAAGTATAGCCTGGTGGAAGAAACAAGGCCTGGGGAATATATGCCGGTTGTTGAAAATGAAAGAGGAACATATATTTATAACTCAAAGGATTTATGTATGATTAACCATATTCCGGATTTGATAAATGCAGGTATATTCAGTTTTAAAATAGAAGGAAGGATGAAAACTCCTTTCTATGTCGGAACAGTTGTTAAAGCGTACAGGGAAGCTATCGATGATTATTTGAAAGATCCGAATCTCTACAGCAGAAAACTTGCATACTATATTGAAGAGGTCAGCAAAGCCAGCCATAGGGATTATACGACTGCTTTTTATTATGGAAAACCTGACGGCAACCAGCAGGTATATACTAATAATTCTTATATCAGGGAATATGACTTTATCGGAATGATTGAAAAGGACTATGATCCAGATACCGGATGCGCCGTTGTTATGCAGCGTAATAAATTCAGTGTCGGCGATAAAATAGAGGTTATGCCTACGAAAGGCACGTCGTGGGAAATGACGGTTGAAAATATGTGGAACGAAGACGGGGTTCCCATTGAAACAGCGCCTCACCCACAGCAAATATTAAAAGTTAAATTTCCAAAGCCTGTAAAAAAGTTTGATATGCTCAGAAAGTCTTTAAATTAGTATATATTGCATATAGTTTCGGTTTGAAAGGTTGTACACGTTTCACAATAAAAAATTTCCGCATTTCGGTGTAATACGTTGCGCAGGTTCCGTTATGCCTAGGCATATACGCTTTGAACAGCAAAAATTTTTCTATTGAGATGGTCGTAGAGAGCAGCGTAAAACAAGTAAGGCAGAAATGCGCAGGAGCGGCAAACATGGCGGCGAACGGCTTCAATACGTCTATTGCGCCGCGGCATGTTAAAACCATACGCGGCCCTTATAAATCAAAGTCGGGCATATAATTTTAATAAAAATAAAATTATTTTTTTATTTAGTGGAACAAATAAAATTATCTTCCGTTTAAATAAGTGTAAAGCACAAAACAATAAAAATTAAACTTTAGGAGGATACGAATATGAAAAAGAATATAATTTTAAAAAGAGTTTTAGTTTCTACAATGGCTGTTGCAGCAATTATGGGCACATCGGTTTTTGCTTCAAGTATCAACGGTTACAAAGATACAGCTGCGGTAACGTCGGATGATGACAAATATGATAATGACGACGACAGGGACGACGACGATTTAGATGACAAATATGATAATGACGACGATAGGGACGACAATGATTTAGATGACAAATATGATGACGATGATGACAAAGACGACAGCGATAACGATTTGAACGATGATGACGATTTAGACGATATGGACGATAATGACGGAATTGTGAATATCGGTGCAGACGGATTCGTTACACACGAAGGTACTGTTGAATCTATCGAAGTCGACAAAGAAAAAGGTTCTGTTACAGTTATGATTTCTAATGATAACGGCGGCCTTATAGCTTCTATAGACAAAAATACAACTATTCTTCAGGATGGTAAATACAAAAGTCTTGATGATATTGAAAAAGGCATGGAAATAACATTTATTATACCGTCAAATGCTCCTATGGGGTTAAGTATGCCTCCTTTCACGGGAAGCGTAGCGGTTGCTGTACTGGAAAGCGAAAATTCTTATTTTACAGTTTCAAAGTTTGATAATGATTTGTTAAGCGAAGAGGCAATGCTGAAACTCAACATAAGCGATGATACTGTAATTACAGACATTAAGGGCACGAAAAAAGTATACACCGAAGATGATATAAAGAATTCAGAACTGCTCGTTTTTTATACGGTAACGACAAGAAGTATCCCGGCTCAAACAACGCCGTCAATGGTTATGATACTTAATAAAGATAATGGAAATGTTGAAACTGCAAGCGAACCGGCGGCAGAAGTGAGAACAAATACGGTAGAAGCAAAATATGTTTCCCTTAGGGAATTAGCTGAAGAAGCTGGATATACAATTGATTGGGTATCAAATAACGAGCCGATTTCGATAGAAAAAGACGGAGAAAAGATATCTGTAGAAATTGGAAGCAGCAGCATAGTAATTGACGGCGAAGCTAAAGAACTTTCGCTTGAAACTAAGCTTGACGGCGACAGGGTTGTAATATCAACAGAATTATCAGATGTATTAAAATAATTTATAATTTTCCCCATGACTTGTTCATGGGGATTTTTGATTTATTTAGTTAGATTTTCAGGCTGTGCAAACAATTCAATAAAAGTATTAATAAGCGCAGTATTTGTTCAAATCATAAAAATATAAATAAATTACAATTTAAATATTTGATAGGAATAATAAAATCCCTTTTGTAAAAATTATAAAAATATACTGAAAGGGGAGATTTAAAATGCCAAATAATTTGCAGTACGAAAAGTCGCCGTATCTTTTGCAACATTCAAATAATCCCGTTAATTGGATGCCTTGGGGAAACGAAGCTTTTGAAAAGTCTAAGAAAGAGGATAAGCCGATATTTTTGAGTATCGGATATTCAACATGCCATTGGTGCCATGTTATGGCGCATGAATCATTTGAAGATAAGAACACGGCCGATTATTTGAATAAATATTTCGTGTCTATAAAAGTCGATAAGGAAGAAAGGCCCGATATTGACGCCGTATATATGGAATCATGCCAAATGATGACAGGCTCGGGCGGATGGCCTCTTTCTGTTTTTTTGACTCCTGATAAAAGACCGTTTTTTGCAGGAACATATTTCCCTAATAAAAGCAGTTTAGGATTGATAGGATTTTATGATCTAATAGTTAATATAAACAATATGTGGAAAAATAAAAGGCATAAAGTTTTGGAAGCTGGTAACCAGACAACAGAATTTCTTCAAAAGCAAAACGAATGCAGCAATATTATGCCCGGAAAAGAAATTATTGAAAAAGGGGCAGAAGGGCTTTTGAACAGTTTCGATAAAGTTTGGGGTGGGTTCGGACAAGCGCCGAAATTTCCATCGCCGCATAATCTGCTCTTTTTGATGAGATATGCGTCGGCTCAAAGCAGTAAAGCAAGTATTGATGCCGTAATAAAAACTCTTGATTGTATGGCATGCGGCGGAATATTCGATCAGATAGGCGGCGGATTTTCAAGATACTCAACTGATAGAAAATGGCTTGTTCCGCATTTTGAAAAAATGCTGTATGATAACGCTCTTTTGTCATACACATATTTTAGTGCATATAACGTCACCGGAATAAAGTTTTATAAATATATTGCTGAAAAAACAGTTAAATATGTACTTTGTGAACTTCTTGACAGCAAAGGAGGATTTTATTGTGGCCAGGATGCCGACAGCGACGGAGTTGAAGGGAAATATTATGTATTTTCTCCTGAAGAAATAAAATTTGTTTTAAAAGACGACGGAGAATATTTCTGCCGCTGGTTCAATATAACTGAGGACGGAAACTTTGAGGGACAAAACATACCAAACCGTATTAACAAAAACAAAGAGGAATGCAATAATGCAAGTATTGAGCCGCTTTGCAAAAAAATAAATGAATATAGAAAAAAAAGAACAAAACTTCATTTAGATGATAAAATACTTACGTCTTGGAACTCGCTTATGATATCAGCTCTGGCGAAGGGATACATGTCGTGTGGAAAAACCGAATATCTTTCAGCGGCAATAAACGCATATTCTTTTACCGAAAAAAATTTAAAAGATAAAAATGAAAGGCTTTTTATACGTTACAGGGAAAATGAAGCGGCATTTAAAGGACAGCTTTCCGATTATGCATTTTATTCATTTGCTTTATTGTCACTTTACGAAGCAACTTTTGAGATTGAATATTTAAAAAAAGCAGAAATATATGCCCGTTATATGACGGAGTTATTTTATGATGAAATCGGCGGCGGATTTTATATGTATGCGGATGATGCGGAAAAGCTGATTACTAGGCCTAAAGAAATTTTTGACGGCGCAATTCCGTCCTCAAATTCAGCGGCCGGGTATGTATTTTCGAAACTTGCTTCAATTACAGGAAAGGCAGAATGGATTGAAGAAGCAAATAAACAGTTTGAATTTCTTGCTAAAGTATCAGATTCAGTATATTTAGGGAACAGTTTCGCGTTATTTGCAATGTGCCAGGCTATTTACCCTACGTTTGAAATTGTATGCGTATCTTCTGAAAATACTGTGCCGGAAGTTTTTTTTGATTTTGTGAAACGATATCACGGCTTTGAATTAACGGCAGTATTTAAATGCAGAGCCAATAAGGACGCTCTTGAAGAAACTGCTCCTTTTACAGCATCATATCCAATACCGGAAAGAGGAAACATGTATTATTTGTGTTCCGGAAATACCTGTTACGAACCAAAAGAAAACATTGAAGAACTTAATGAATTATTGGAAAAGCTTAGAGCATCAGTATTCGAATGAAGTTTATATTTTTAAAATCAAGAATTAAATTTACTGACTTTATAGGCATAAAATTCAGTTCTGCTTATTGTATAGGCATTTGAAAATATTCCTTAAAGATGATTAAGACCTAAATATATTGTTTCTTATGATACCGCCTTTTCTAAATTCTTAGATTATAATTTATTAAACATAATTCTATGTATTTGCGCAATTAAAATAAAAATAATAATTTAAGTGGGATTGTAATGTGTTTAAAACAAAATCAAAAGTTTTGAACAAGCCTTTATATTTTTTAATATAAATGTTTTAGCAGTACGCATATTTTACACGGCAACATATAATTGACTGAATTTGAATGTGACGGCAGAGGGTATTTGGGTTTGATATGCATAATTGTATAATATATACAACATTTTTGATAGTAAATGGAAAGCCATGGCAAAAATATTGCTATGGCTTTAATTATTTACATGTCCTGCAAGTAAGAATGTATTTTGAAGCAATACAGCGATTTTTCTTGACTATATAGCCGCGATAGGGTTTATTATTAAAACTGAGGATTATATCGGTTTGGAGAAAAGTGTTTTAGCCCCAGCCCTGTTCCTTAAAAACTATTAACATAAAAGTCGGTTAAGGAGGATTAAATATGAAAAACAGTATTACAGTTGCGGGAGTAACGGCAGCTTCCGGAGAGAAAAAATCCCAGTTTGTAAAAGTACCCGGAATAGATCATGAGTTTCCTATGACTATAATAAACGGAAAAAATGACGGAAAAGTTTTTCTTGTAACGGCAGGTATCCATGGTTACGAATATCCGGGGATTCAGGCTGTTGTTGAGCTGGCGGAGGAAATTAATCCTGATGATATAAGCGGAGCCGTAATATTAGTGCAGTGTATAAATATTGAAGGTTTCTATCAGCGCCAAACATATATTGTCCCTAACGATCCAATCCGTGGAAATCTTAACAGGTTGTTCCCGGGAAACAGTGAAGGCACTTTTTCAGAAAAAATATGTGCTTTCATTTCCGATGAGTTTGTTGCAAAATGTGATTTTCATGTTGACATCCACAGCGGCGATGCTGTTGAGGATCTTGAAGCGTGCGCAATTGTCTGTGCTCCTAAAGAATCTGAAAATAACCGTTTTTCAGGAGAAATAGCTAAATGCCTTAAATTTAAATATAGAATGAATTCCGGAGGCAGAACAGAGTGTTATAATTCAAGTTCCATTGATAAAGGCGTTCCTTCCATGCTGTTTGAAAGGGGCGGAGCAGGGCTCTGTTTAAGACAGGAAGTTGACGACGACAAAGAAGATTTAAAAACTGTTATGAAATGCCTTGGTATTGCTGAAGGTAAAGCCGAACCGAATAAAGAACAGAAGTTTTTTAAAAGGCATGAATGGACGGAGTCGACAAATAAAGGTATGCTGTACAGGTTTGTTAATGTTGGCGATGACATAAAAAAAGGGCAGAAACTTTTTGAGATCCGCGATTTCTTCGGAAATCTTATAGAAGAAATTCATGCTAAATTTGACGGACATGTTGTTATTGTTTCAAATACCCTTGGCGTTAATGTCGGAGACGATTTAATTACTTACGGTGAGATAGAAGAATAAAACGCGATAATTTGAAAAAATTTTAAATAAACGCTTTTATGGTAAATAAAGGGCAAAAAGCAAATTCAAGCTTTTTGCCCTTGTTTTTACGACTGTTTATAAAAATTTTGCTGTTCAGGGCGCATTTGCACAGAAGCAGCAAATCCTGTGCGTCAAGCGTATATAACACAGAAATGCGGAAATTTTTCCTTTTGAAGCATATGTGACCTTGTAAACCGAAACTGATATTTTCAGTAAAAATTTCTTAAATTTATGTAGCAACATGAAGATATAGCCAAATTATTTCTGATTTGTTATAAATTATGACGTATAGCCTATACAGAAGCTTTCTTTTAAAATAGCTTAGTTTTATGTTTTTTTGCGGTTAAATAAGTTATTTATTTGTATTGTACAATGATACGGAAGCCAATATCGAAAGCTGCCCGACAGCAGACAATTATTAAAGTAAAATAAATGTAAATTTTTTAACAACCGGCATTGTTGGAAAAAATCATTAAAATACAAATATTACTAAAGAAGCCCGCTTTTCAAAGACTCCATTTGCATTGTTTAAATTTTACAAATCAGACAATTTAATTTGTTTATATTTTACAAACGTATTACAGAGGGTTGATAGATATATCTATGAAATAATGTTTTAATTATTATCAAAAGGCTGAAAATATGGGAGGAAATAAAATGTTGGAATTAAAAAATATAAAAAAATCATACGATGGGGTAGAAGTTCTTAAAAACATTAATCTTAGTATTTCTGATGGAGAGATAATATCGATACTCGGCCCGTCAGGCTGTGGAAAAACGACTTTACTGAATTTGATTTTGGGTCTTACAGACGCCGACAGCGGAAGCATAATTTTTAATGGCATAGATATTACAGATGTTCCTATGGAAAAACGAGGATTCAATATAGTCTTTCAGGATTATGCTTTGTTTCCGAATTTAAACGTATACCAAAATATTACATATGGCTTAAAAAATAGGCCTGACATTTCAACAAAAGAAGAAGTAAATGAACTTATAAGTATTTTAGGTTTGAATCCTCATTTAAGCAAAAAAATTGAACAGCTTTCGGGCGGGCAGAAGCAAAGAGTCGCTTTGGCAAGGACAATGGTTATGAAACCTAAAATATTGCTTTTAGATGAGCCGTTAAGCGCTTTGGACGGAGTGATTAAAGAATCAATTAAACAAAAAATAAAAGAAATTGCAAGGGACTATCATTTGACAACAATAATAGTGACTCACGATCCCGAAGAAGCTTTGACTTTATCGGATAAAGTTTTAATAGTTAATGAGGGCAATATATCGCAGTTTGGTTCTCCCGATGAAATTATTACTGCCCCTAAGAACACTTTTATTAAGGAATTTATATTAAACCAGTTGGAAATTAAAAGGGACAATATATTTACTTTGTTTAAACGGGAGTCAGGCAAAGTTCAGGCGGTATAATTATGGTGACAAGAAAAGAAAAAGAAATTAAATTTATATATGCATTAACAATAATTGTATTTTCCGCTTTTATGGCTGTGCCTATTATAAGGTTGTTGATTGAATCATTTGTAAAAAGCGGTGAAATAAGTTTAGCAAGCTATATTGACGTTGTTGCCGGCAGGGGATTTTCTTCTGCATTGTATAACAGCGCTGTTGTGTCGCTGACAGCGGCTGTTATTTCAACGGCACTGGCTTTTTTTATGGCATATAGCATACAGTATACTAACCTGCCGGATAAAGTAAAAAAGCTTATACATACTTTAGCCGTATTGCCTATGCTGCTTCCGACTATAACGTATGGATTTGCAATTATATATTCATTTGGAAAACAGGGGCTTATAACCAAAATATTTGGACGGCAGATTTTTGAAATATATGGCTTTAACGGGCTTCTGTTTGGTTATGTTATTTATACAATGCCGATTTCTTTCATGCTTATACTTAATTCCATGACATTCATTGATAAAAAGTTTATGATTGTTTCAAGGGTTATGGGCGACAGTAGAGTCAGAACATTTATGCAAACGGTTTTCAGGCCTTTATTGGGGGCTGTGGCAGCGTCAATGGTACAATGCTTTTTCCTCTGCTTTACTGATTATGGAATTCCGGCGTCAGTTGGTGGGAAATACGAGGTTGTTGCAACTGTGCTGTATAACAAAATGCTTGGAAGCATACCGGATTTTAATCAAGGGGCTGTTGTAGCAATGATTATGCTTATACCATCGGTAATAAGTATAATCGTTATGAAATATCTGGAAAAGTATAATATACGTTACAGCAAAATTTCGATAGTTGAAATAAATAAAAATAAGGCAAGGGATCTGTTTTTCGGTATCGGTTCGGCGTTGATACTTATATGTATTCTTTCCGTTTTTATTGTTATAGCGGTTGTGCCGTTTGTAAGTGAATGGCCATATAAAATTGAATTTACGTTAGAACATTTTCAAGCGGTGCTAAGTGACAGCAGTCTTGTGATGGTATGCAGGAATTCTATTATTGTTGCAGCTGGAACTGCTTTGGCCGGTCTTTTAATAACGTATGGCGCCGCCTTAATAACTGCAAGAAGCAGTATTGACAACAGGCTTAAAACTTGTATTAACGGTATCGCGCTTGTAACAAACACAATACCTGGAATGGTTATAGGAATCGCATATATGCTGATTTTTTCCGGCACGCCGTTACAAAATACATTTTGGCTGATTATACTGTGCAATGTAGTCCATTTTTTCTCAACTCCGTATTTGATGATGAAAAATTCCTTGGAGAAGCTTAACAACTCATGGGAAACAACTGCATTGCTTATGGGCGATACTTGGGCGAAAACGATTATAAGGATTGTTACTCCCAATATGAAAACAACAATTTTGGAAGTTTTAAGCTACTATTTTATTAATGCTATGGTTACTGTAAGCGCTGTCATATTCATAGCGGGAGCAAGGACAATGGTAATGACGACAAAAATTAAAGAACTTCAATATTACACTAAATACAATGAGGTATTCATATTGTCATTGTTTATACTTGTTACAAACCTTGTTGTAAAAACGGCGCTTGGATATTTAATAAAAAGAGAAAATATTAAAAGGGGAATTAAAAATGAAAAGGAATAGGATTTTTTCAATTATTTTGGCAGGGGCGTTATCGTTTTCTTTGATATCTTCAGGATGTGCCGGCGGCTCCGGGGAAACTTCTTCAGACGCCCAAAATGAGGTTGTGATATACTCAAATGCAGATGATGAAGCAATTGAAGCCATGAAGGCGGCTCTTGACGCCGGCGGATACGACGGTAAATATATATTTCAAACGTTCGGCACGTCGGAACTTGGCGGCAAAGTATTTGCAGAAGGTTCCGACATAGAAGCCGATTTGATTACATTAAGTACATTCTACATCGACAGCGCGCAGGAGCAAAAAAATATGTTCCAGAATTTAAATTTTGAATATAAATTATTAGATGGAAGCGAAAAAACATACTGTGCTCCGATCACCTCACAGGAAGGGGCAATTATTATCAATACGGAAATGCTCTCGGAAAACGGATTGCCTACTCCTGCCAGTCTTAAAGATTTGACAAATCCTATATATAAGGATATGATTTCTGTAACAGATATTCAAAGTTCGTCTACAGCATGGCTCTTAATACAAGCCCTTGTGAGCGAATACGGCGAAGAAGGGGCAAAAGAAGTGTTGACTGCGATATATGAAAATGCGGGGCCGCATATCGAAAGTTCAGGTTCCGCACCGCTTAAAAAAGTACGGGCCGGAGAGGTTGCGGTTGGCTTTGGCCTGAGGCAGCAGGCTGTTGCCGATAAAGAAAGCGGTTTGCCGATAGATTATGTAGATCCAACGGAAGGCAATTTTTCCCTTACAGAATCAGTTGCGGTTGTCGATAAGGGAGACAAAACAAATCCTCTTGCACAGGAAATGGCGAAATGTATAATTGAAAATGGCAGGAGTGAACTTCAAAAATACTATCCGAATTCAATATATGAAGGTGAAAAAACGGATTCCGTAAATGCGTCATTATATCCAAAAACTTTTCCGGAACCTTTGACTGTTGAGCTGTTAAAAAAACATCAGGAATTATCGGAAAGCTGCAAATAAATATTTAAAGTATTAAAGGAGAGGAATTTTTATGCTGAATTATAAATTACTTACGCCGGGACCGTTGACAACAACGTCTGCTGTAAAAGAACAGATGCTTGAGGATCACTGTACATGGGATGAAGACTATAAAAAAATAACCCGCTCAATTTGCGCAAAACTGCTCGAAATTGCCCATGTCAGCGAGCCTGAATATACGTCGGTTCTGATTCAGGGCAGCGGCACATTTGGCGTTGAATCTGTTATTACAAGCGTTGTAGGAAAAAAAGATGTTTTACTGATAGCGTCTAATGGAGCTTATGGAGAACGCATGGCAGATATAGCTATGCATGCAGGAATAGATTATATACTTTACAGTGAAGAATATAATAAAATGCCGTCTTCAAGTAGGATTAAAGAAATATTAAATGATAATCCGCAAATAACACATGTTTCTATGGTGCACAGCGAAACTACGTCGGGTATTTTAAATGATATTAAGCCGGTTGCCGACGTAGTTAAATCAGCGGGAAAAACATTTATTGTTGACGCAATGTCCAGTTTTGGCGGCGTTGATATAAATGTAGGCGAACTTGGCATTGATTTTATAATAAGCAGTGCAAATAAATGCATTCAGGGCGTACCGGGTTTTTCCTTTATAATTTGCCGTACTGATAAATTGGAAGAAAGCAAGGGCAAAGCAAGAAGTTTGTCGCTCGACTTATATGACCAATGGAATACGATGCATAAAGACGGTAAATGGCGTTTTACTTCTCCGACGCATGTTGTCTTGGCATTTTGGAAAGCGCTTGAGGAACTTGATGAAGAAGGCGGAGTCGGAGCAAGATATGAAAGATACAAAAACAACAACAGATACTTAATTGAGCATATGGCTGAAATGGGATTTTCAACTTACATAGACAAAAGTATTCAGGGGCCTATAATAACCACATTCTATTATCCTGAAAATATAAAGTGTGATTTTGATGAAATGTACAATTATATTAAAGAAAGAGGATACGCTATATATCCCGGAAAGCTGACAAATGCCGAAACTTTCAGGATAGGAAACATAGGCGAGATATATCAGGAGGATATGGAAAAACTTTGTAATATATTTAAAAGTTATTTAGAGGAGAAAAGATAATGAAATTTGACGGTATTATATTCGACTGGGCCGGGACAACGGTAGACTATGGAAGTTTTGCGCCGGTAAAGGCATTTATTGAAGCCTTTGAAGCATTTGGCATAACGCCTTCGCTTGAAGAAGTAAGAAAACCTATGGGAATGTTGAAAATTGATCATGTAAGAACAATGATGACAATGGATAGGATTAACAGATTATGGATAGAAAAACACGGCGTCAAATGGACGGAAAAAGACGTATTGAAAGTATATGAATTAAGTGAAAAGAAGATTTTGGAGATTGTGAGCAATTTTGCATATCCAAAACCATATGTAGTTGATACTGTTAGAAAGATTAGGGAACTTGGGTTGAAAATAGGTTCCACAACAGGTTATACTAGGGAAATGATGGAAATTGTAGTTCCTAAGGCAAATGAATTTGGGTATTCGCCGGATTATTGGTGCAGTCCCGACGACGTCGGAAATTACGGCAGGCCTTATCCATACATGATATTCAGGAATATGGAGGTACTTAAGCTTGACAACGTCCAAAGGGTTATTAAAGTGGGAGACACTGTTGCGGATATTAAAGAGGGAAAAAATGCAGGACTGATTACAGTCGGCATTATTGAAGGAAGCTCGGTTGTCGGACTCACAGAAAATGAATTTAATGCGCTTACAAGCGAACGAAAAAGGGAAACGGCAAAAAAGGCGGCCGATATATATATCAATGCCGGCGCGGATTTTGTAATTGATGATATACGAGGAATATTAGATATTATAGAATAGTAAAAATACAGAACAGTAAAAAATACCTTCCATAATTTATGAGATTATGGAAGGTATTTTTTGTTATGTATTTGTGTATTTAAATGGCTACTGGGCTTGAACGGTAGCAATTTCAGTATTTCCGGCAACTGCCTGTTCGACAACTGCCGCGGAAAGTTTTAAGAAATTATCGCCTGAAGTTGTAGCCCCTGTAATTATATCAACTTCTTCGGGGCTTTGCGATTCGATAAGACGAGCCACATATTCCCTTGTATATTCATTCGGATATGTTCCCTGAACAGCATTCATACTTTGCATATATGCATTATCCCAGGCTTTAATGTATCCGCTGGGATTTTTAGCATTAAATTCTGCATAAACTATTTTATCATTTTTTACCATTATACAAAGATATTCTTTCCAACCATGGGAATATTCTGACATTTCAGCGGTATAAAAACCGTCCTGCATTTTTGTTTCCGAACTACAGCCGCCTAAAAGGAGAGCTATAATAACAAATGAAAAATATATAATTTTTTTCTTCATATTTTGGACACCTCTTTTTGGTCGAAAAAGTAATTAAATATTATAAGACGCTGCAAATTTTAACTAAAGTATATTTTTCTTTAATTTAACTTGAAGCACAAAGTCTTTAAGCCTTTCGGACTGATTTAAGAAACCTTCCGCCATATGATCCGTTTCCTCAGCAAGGCTCCTGTTTTCGTCTGCAATATTACGGAGGGAATTAAGCTGTTCATTTACATTTGTTATTGCGTTTATTTGGTTTTCAACTATGTTTGTAAGCTTTAAAGAAATTTCTTCATATTCGCTTGTAACATTTTGTATAGCATGGAATGCTTTAGCAGTATGTCCGGCAGTATCAAGGCCCTTTTGTATTGTAGTTGAAGATTTTTCTATTATTTCGCTTGTCTGTTTTAATGCGTTGGACGTTTGCTTTGCAAGCCTTCCGATTTCCGACGCTACTACTGCGAACCCTTTTCCTGCTTGTCCGGCTCTTGCGGCTTCTACAGAAGCGTTAAGCGAAAGGATGCTTGTTTGTGACGAAATATCTTCAATAAGTTTGCTTATTTTTGATATTTCCTGCATGCCGGAATGTATATCGTTCATTGTATTTAACATGCTTTGCATATAGCCGTCTCCGAGAGACGTTTTTTCGCTTGCATTTTGAGAGCAGTGTACAATCTGAAGCGCATTTTCTTTGTTTTGTTCTATGGTAGAAGTTATATATTCCATGCTTTCCTGTAATTGTTCAAGAAGCACGGCCTGATTTTCCGATCCGTCGTAAAGCCGTTTTGCATATCCCGATACTTCTTTTGAATTTTTGCTGACTTCTATTGATGAAATATTAACCTGTGTCATTGTTTTATTTAACGACACGGTTATATTTTCCAACGCATGCTTGATTGAAGTAAAATCGCCATAGAAGCTGTCAGGTATTTCTATAGTGTAATCGCCTGATGATAATGCGCCAAGGCAGCTTTCTATATTCTGTATGTAATGATTCAGGCTTTTAATCGTTTTGGAAAGCGCGTTTGTTAAAAGTCCGGCCTCATCGTTGCTGTTTGAGAGGACGACTTCTTCTGTAAGGTTGCCTTCGGCAAGTCCCTGCAAACGTTTTGTTGCTGCGGATATTGAAGATGAAATTTTGCCGGAAACCGGGATTATTATTGCCGCCGCAATTATCAGAAGTATAATTGCCAAAATTACAGACACCGCAATAGAAAACAGAACCGGTTCCATAAATTCATTTTGAGGCGCATTGACCAAAAGCGCCCAGTTAGTCCCCGGTACGGGAGCGTATCCTATATAGTAATTTCGATTATTTGAAGCCATTAGACTAGAGCCGGTTTCAAAAGCCAATGCTTTTTTTATAACGGCAGCATTTTCATCTGTCGTATAAAGATCGTATATGCTTATTTCATTTACTATATTTTGTAAATTTTGATCGGCTATTATTTTTCCATCCTCATTTAAAATACATGCGCTTCCCGTATCGCCTAGTATTAAAAGGCTTATTATATCATTTAGCAAATCATATTTATAACTTCCGACAATATATCCGACTATCTCGCCGTTTTCCTTCATGGGGGAGCCAATACAAAGCTGAAGGACTTCATTTTCATAATGGGGTTCTCCTATCACTGTGTTTTCAGTTTCTTTTAAGTCGGAAAAATATTTTGTATCGGAAATGGATGCAGGAGAAGTTTCGTCGCCGAAGAGCTTTTTGCCGTTAAGATCGTATGCCGAAAGCCAAACAAATTCAATTTGCAGTTTTGTATTGTCTAAAAGAGCCTTTTTTTCGGCTGCGCTTGAATCTTTATTAATAAAAACTTCTTCTATTGAAAGATTATAAATTCGTTCCGAAAGCAAATGAAGGTTGGAGCTTATGCTTTGTGCAGCAATTCTGGACGTTATCTGCATGTTATCCAACAAGATTGAATTAGTTGACCGCAAGCTTCCGACAGACATGATAGCGATTATCAATACCGATAAAAATATCGATACAGACATGACATAAAATATAATTTTATGTTTTAAATTTTTTACTTTCTTCATCAATAATACCTCCTATAGAAATAAAACAGTCGGACTGTTTATTTTATGCGTAAATGAAAAAGTTGTCATAAACTCGTGGATTTAACAACTTTTTTTAAACACGCGATGTTTTTATTTTAACACATATATGTAGATATTACCAGATTATTTTATTAAATATGTTAAAATAACAAAGATATTAAAAAGTATTTATAAAGCGCCGGATACAATGTAAAAATAAGTATTTTGAAGTTAAATGTTTTGAAAAAAATGATTTTTATGTTATAATATATAAAATATTTTGATACATATGGAGTTATATATGAAAATAATTATTTCGCCTGCAAAAAAGATGAATATTGATAACTGCTCATTGGTTCCACGTTCAGTTCCTCAATTTATGGAAAAGACAGAACAGCTTAAAGAGTTATTAAAATCAATGGATTATGACAGCCTTAAAAAATTATGGAAATGCAGCGATAAAATAGCTTCTGTTAATAAAGCGCGTTTAGAGAAAATGGAATTGTACAATAATTTAACGCCTGCAATCCTCGCCTATGAGGGCATACAGTTTCAATATATGGCTCCGTCGGTTTTTACATATGACGAATTTAATTATATAGATAAGAGCCTATTAATTTTATCGGGGTTTTACGGAATTCTGAGGCCTTTTGACGGCGTTGTCCCGTACAGGCTGGAAATGCAGGCAAAACTTTCGGGAAACGGTTTTTCATCGCTTTATGAATTTTGGGGCAGTAAATTGGCGGATAATATTACGGCGCAGACTGATATAATTGTTAACCTTGCTTCTAAAGAATACAGCAAAGTTGTATTGGATAATGTATCGGCCGACGTAAATGTTATAAGCTGCGTTTTCGGAGAAATAAAAAACGGCAAGGTAATTGAAAAGGCCACCCAATGCAAAATGGCACGTGGAGAAATGGTGCGTTATATGGCCGAAAACAATATAAACAATGTTTCGGATATTAAAAGTTTTGACAGAATGGGATTTAAATTTTCCGAAAAATATTCTTCGGAACATAAATATATATTTATAAAAGGGGATGAATATGATGCTTAACGAACAAAC
Source organism: Anaerotignum faecicola (assembly GCA_024460105.1). Lineage (NCBI taxonomy): Bacteria > Bacillati > Bacillota > Clostridia > Lachnospirales > Anaerotignaceae > Anaerotignum > Anaerotignum faecicola. The sequence continues at coordinate 89,388 of JANFXS010000003.1, read as the reverse complement.
AAAAGCTCCTGATTTTACGCTTCCTGACAAAGACGGAAACAATGTAAGCCTTTCTGATTTCATTGGGAAGAAAGTTGTTTTATACTTCTATCCCAAAGACAACACGCCGGGATGCACAAAACAAGCGTGTGCCTTTGCAGGAGCGTATGATGATTTTAAAGCTGTTAACACAGTTGTAATTGGCATAAGCAAAGACAGTTCGGCTTCACATCAGAAATTTGCCGATAAATACAAACTGCCGTTTATACTTCTTTCCGATCCTGAGCTTAAGGCAATACAGGATTATGATGTCTGGAAAGAAAAGAAGCTGTATGGAAAGGTTGGCATGGGGGTTGTACGTTCAACATATATTATAGATGAAAACGGTATTATTGAGAAAGCCATGCCGAAAGTTAAACCGGATACAAATGCGGCTGAAATACTTGAATATTTGAAAAATTAAAAGATTTTACAGGATTTAGACTTTTCGGTTAAGAATCCGGCGAGGACGGTTAATTAAATCGTTTTTACGCCGGATTTTTATTTTTATGAATTTTTTTAAAAAATTGATTTTTCCGGAACAAAAAATCTTTCTTATTTGTCTTATATTACAAATCTTAAAATATTATTTCAAGTATGTTAAATTGATTGAATTTATAAAATCACAGTAATAGAATGAGAATATAAAAGATAATATATGTTTATTTTATCATTATTTTCTTTTGGAAATAACAAATTCAAATATTTAGCTGGAGATTTAAAAGTTCAGCATTGCAATTAATAAGTTTCTGTAAAACATTGGATGTATTATTATTTGCCTATATTTAGGCAGCGGAGGAGGGAGCATATATGAAGAAGCTGGTAAAAAAAGCTGCGGCATTAATATCTTTGACCGCATTGGTGACGGCGTCTGTCCCTTTCAGCGTTTCGGCGTCGCCGTATGATACGGCCGGGCACTGGGCTGTGGGCACAATCAACAAATGGATAAACATGGGATATATAAAGGGATATCCCGACGGAAGTTTTAAGCCGGATAATTCGATAACCCGTGCGGAGCTTGTTGTTCTTGTCAACAAAGCGTTCAACTTCAACAGCAAGTCAAATATTTATTTTACCGATTTAAGCCCGAGTTATTGGGGTTACGGAGAAATTCAAAAAGGCGTTGCCGCCGGATATATCAAAGGCGACAGCATCGGCACATTCAGGCCGGACAGCCCTGTGACAAGACAGGAGGCGGCGGTTATTATGGCTCAAGTAAGAAATCTCGGCGGCAACGTTTCCGGGGCGTCAAAATACAGCGACTATTATAATATAGCCGATTGGGCCAAAGGCTATGTCGGAGCCGCATCAAATGAAGGAGTGCTGTCAGGTTTTCCCGACGGTTCATTTAAACCGTCTAATGTGATGACAAGAGCCGAGGCAGTAACAGCGCTTAATTACCTTTTGAATGTACCATATGGAGGAAGTCAGCAAAATAAACCTCCTGTTGACAGCAATGAAGATCTTGAAAATTATACGCTTGAAAAAACATCATTAAGCGGCAAGGTAATAAAAGGCGATTTAATAATTTCAAAAGATTTGGGCAGCAAAACAATAAATCTTGATGATATAACCGTGGAAGGCGCTTTATATGTGTACGGAGGCGGGACAATTTATGCAGACGATTGTGACGTTAATAAGCTTGTTATAGATAAGTCGTCTGCGGAGTTTAAAGCCGAAGGAAATACAACTGTAAAGAAAACGAGCTTCAATTCTAACGGCAGGATTTCCGGCAAAGGGTATGAAGATGTTTTAATTGACGACGAGGATATAAGTGAAGTAACGATAGATGCGTCTGTAGATAAAGTTAAACTTGACGCAGACGTTAAGCTGAAGCTTAATTCAGATGCATTTATTAAAACGCTTGAGGCAACAAAAAATGCGGACAACGCTACCGTTACTTTTGTCAAGGGAGCGGAAGTTAAAGATTTCGATATTTACGATAAAATCAAAATTAAAGGCAAAGGCGATATAGATACGATGACAGTTTATGTTTCGGGAGTGGAAAGTGATATACGTCCTGATACTGTTAAAACAAAAGACGGCGCAAGCAAGCCGAAATACACAAGTTCGTCTGATGACGACGATGATTCAAGTTCCGGTTCAAGTTATAAAGATTTAACTATAAAAAACAGCAATAACGATTATGACGGAAACGGTCGAAAATACGACGATGTTAAAATAACGGCATCATCAGGGGCTGATATCAGCGATTTTACCGTATACGGCGATTTAACTATTGAAAAGAGTGTTGGAACAAGTTCTGTTACGTTAACGGATATTGACGTCAGAGGTAATATTTATATATACGGCGGGCAGGATCATATAACTTTTAAAAATTGCAATATAAGGAAAGACATAATTTCAGATACGTCGGACAGGGACGTCAAATCAAGGAGCGCTAAAAACGAGTTTGTTAAAATAAGATTTGATGAGGATACCAAGTTTGCAGGAAGGCTTAGAGTTAAAGGCAATACTTCTGTTGAGGCTTATCCTTCCGGTAAAGATATAACTATTAACGGCATCACTGTTGAAAATGCTTTTGACAGGGGACTGATTTTAAGGGCTGACGTAAATACGCTTACAGTAAACGGAAATTGCATTATTACGTTATCAAGCGGAAAAACAATTAATAATTTTTCAACTGCCGACGGACTTACAGATGTTAGGGTTGCTTTGGAAGGCGGAAATTCATTAGTAAAAAATATTAATACAAATTCCAAGCTTTATTTAACGGGAAATGGCAATGTAGGCAATATTATAACAAACGACGCAAACAATATCTCTAAAGAAGTAAATGTAAAGGTGGACAATATTTCTTCTTCGTTTGTAAGCGTTACAAATGTAATTGTGAACCCTCTTGAAGGAACAGTTGGAATACCGCTTAAGTTAACGGCAAATGTAGAACCTTCAAACGCTACGAATAAAGCTGTGGCATTTAATTTAAAGAATGCCGGCACAACGGCAGCAGTATTAAACGGAGATATATTGTCTGCGGCAAATGCAGGAACGGTAATTATTACCGTAGAAGTTGCAAATGGATTGGGGCAAGGAATAAAGTATACGAAGGACATAGCAATAAACATAAAAGCAAAGGAACCGGAAATAATAGAGGTAACAAATATAAACGTAAGCCCGCTTGAAGGAACGGCGGGGGAACCTTTGCAGCTTACGGGAACGGTTGAGCCGTCAAACGCAACGAATAAAACAGTAACGTATGAGGTAAAAGATGCGGGCACAACGGGAGCGATAGTATCAGGCAGTACGCTTACAACAATGGCGTCGGGAACCGTAACGCTTACAGCGAAAGTGGAAGGCGGCTTGAAGTCGGGAGCGTACACGAAAGACGTAGTAATAAACATAAAAGCAAAGGAACCGGAAATAATAGAAGTAACAAATATAAATGTAAGTCCGCTTGAAGGAACGGCGGGGGAACCTTTGCAGCTTACGGGAACAGTTGAGCCGTCAAACGCAACGAATAAAACAGTAACTTATGAGGTGAAAGATGCGGGTACAACGGGAGCGATAGTATCAGGCAGTACGCTTACGACAACGGCGTCGGGAACCGTAACGCTTACAGCGAAAGTGGAAGGCGGCTTGAAGTCGGGAGCGTACACGAAAGACGTAGTAATAAACATAAAAGCAAAAGAACCGGAAATAATAGAGGTAACAAATATAAACGTAAGCCCGCTTGAAGGAACGGCGGGGGAACCTTTGCAGCTTACGGGAACGGTTGAGCCGTCAAACGCAACGAATAAAACAGTAACGTATGAGGTAAAAGATGCGGGCACAACGGGAGCGTCGGTATCAGGCAGTACGCTTACAACAACGGCGGCGGGAACCGTAACGCTTACGGCGAAAGTGGAAGGCGGCTTGAAGTCGGGAGCATACACGAAAGATGTAGTAATAAACATAAAAGCAAAAGAACCGGAAATAATAGAGGTAACAAATATAAACGTAAGCCCGCTTGAAGGGACGGCGGGGGAACCTTTGCAGCTTACGGGAACGGTTGAGCCGTCAAACGCAACAAATAAAACAGTAACGTATGAGGTAAAAGATGCGGGCACAACAGGAGCGTCGGTATCAGGCAGTACGCTTACAACAACGGCGGCGGGAACCGTAACGCTTACGGCGAAAGTGGAAGGCGGCTTGAAGTCGGGAGCATACACGAAAGATGTAGTAATAAACATAAAAGCAAAAGAACCGGAAATAATAGAGGTAACAAATATAAACGTAAGCCCGCTTGAAGGGACGGCGGGGGAACCTTTGCAGCTTACGGGAACGGTTGAGCCGTCAAACGCAACAAATAAAACAGTAACGTATGAGGTAAAAGATGCGGGCACAACGGGAGCGTCGGTATCAGGCAGTACGCTTACAACAACGGCGGCGGGAACCGTAACGCTTACGGCGAAAGTAGAAGGCGGCTTGAAGTCGGGAGCGTACACAAAGGACATAGTAATAAACATAAAGCAGCCTGGATTTGTAAATATTTCAAACGTAAATTTACTTACAGAACCTGCCGAGAAAGTTGCAGGAGTTCCTTTGACATTATCAGCTTCTATTGAACCTGAAAACGCAACAAATAAAGGAAAAGTTGATTTTATTATAAAAAATCCCGGTACTACGTCAGCGGTATTGACAGGAAATGTACTGACGGCTCTTAGTCCAGGCAGAGTCGAATTGACTGTAACTGTTGAAAACGGTTTAATTGACGGCAATTATCAACAGGATATAGCTATTGATATTGCAGCTCCGACATATAACATAGCTGTTGGGCAGAAATTTAACCTTTCGACTTTAATCGGCGAGGAGGAAAAAAGTAATAATATAGTTTGGTCTGTTAAGTTTGCGCCTAGTAACAGCGTTTCTATAAATAATGCGGCTCAAGAGCTTACAGCAAACGCTGTAGGAACAATACTTATTAATGCGCAGATGACAAATAAAACAGATCCTTCTAAAGTTATCAATAAGACATATTCCTTTGCGGTAACATCATAAATACATTTATCAGAAATAACAATTTCAATCTTAAATATTCAATATTAGACTGAATTAAGAAAAAGCTGAACTTTAATCAAAGAAGTTCAGCTTTTTTCTAAAAGAATTAAAAGAATATATGTTTATAAGAAAATATCAAAATATTTTCCAAAACGGAAAAGAAAATAAAATTAAGATTTTATACTTTAATAAATTATTTGGATACGTCGTCAAGCGCTTTAATTAATTCTTCTTTTTCAAAAGGCTTGAAAATAAAATTGTTTATTCCAAGTTCAGCGGCTTTATTAATTGTGTCATCATATGCAAGCGAACTTACTATAACTATTTTGGCGTCTTTCCATTTGCCTAAAATGAGCTTTGAAGTTTCGAGCCCGGAAAGACCGGGAAGTATTATGTCCATTGTCACAATATCGGGCATAAGCTGCGCATACATTTTGAAAGCCTCTTCACCGTTTTTTGCGTGGGCTGAAGCCTCATAATCTGTGCCTGAAAGCATACTTTTCATTTCTTCAAAAGTAAAAAGCGAATCGTCAACTATTAATATTTTTTTGCTCATATTATCCTCCATATATCTATTATGTTTTTATGTTATTAGTGAAGCGCTTCGATTTTTGCCGTTCCATAGCTGTAGTCATAAAACATTTGATGACGCACATGACTGTGAGAAATTGGAATATCGACTCCCTCTACGATTTTTGGAACGGAAAAAGATGATTTTAAATAAAATTCCCTGTTGATTGATGAAACAACATGGCCGCATAGTATATTAAAATACTCGCTTGTATAAATTAAAACTTCATCTTCATTTAATTCTTTTCCATGCATCATATTTTCCGCTATTGCTTTTAAAACAGCCCTATCTGTGCAAAAGGAAAGTATAATTTGATAATCGCCGTTTATTGCAGAAAAAATTGTGTACGGGGCTTCCAACTTGCCTAACAAATTAATTTTTTCTTTAGATACGTCGATTTTTGCTACTCGTTTTGATATATCTTTTACCGATTTATCAATAATTTCAGATATGTCGAAGGCCGGAAGCATATGCAATCCCCCCAGTTAAAATGTAAAGTAATAATTACTCATATTATAATAATAAAATTAATTTTTTTCAATAATAATCAACAAATAAAATAAAAAGCGTTAAATAAATAACAGTTCAAAATTGACATAGAAGTTTATTATATTTATAATTAATTATATAGTTAGGTAACATAAATAATTTTATTTTATATGGGGTTTTTATTATGGGAGAAAAATATAAAAATATTTTCAAAAATATCTTTGGAAAAAAGAGAGATATTTCGGATGTTCAGGACCTGCCGGAAGAATACCCTGCTCTTTCTGAAACGGTAAAAGAAGAAAATAAAAAAAATGAAGAAATACTAGCGGAGCCATTGCAGATTATTTTCAATACATGGGCTGAAGAAACCGGTAAAGAAATCTTATACAGGCCTGTTTCCGATTATTTAAGCGAAAACGCATATGATATTGAGGATGCAGAGTTGTTTGCATATGATTTAAATATAAAAAAATTTCTGTTTCAATTAAAATACTTCGCAAAAAAAAGGATTGAAGAAAGAAATAAACTTATTTTGGAATCGGATAAAGAAGACAGCTCGGCATTGGAAATTTCCCTTGATTTTAAGCCTGTAATATATTTTTCAAAGAAAAACGAAATTGCAGTTATGATTATATTTCCGCCAATAGGCGGTGGGAAACATGTTGAATATGGATTGTTGATGGACTTTTTAAAGCAGGAGGGAATAAAAAACGGAATAAACGACAAATTAATACATAAAATAGCTGAAAACAGGGAATATATGAGGTTATTTGCAGCCGCTAAAGGTGAACTAAGCGAGGATGGCCAAGATGGTAAAGTAATTGAACATATACCGCGTGAAATTGAGATATTATACGCCGAAGATGAGTCCGGAAACGTTGATTTTAAAGAAATGGATTTGTTTAAACAAATTTCCAAAGGCGACTTGATATGTGATATTATACTTCCTACTGAAGGCAAGAACGGCGTTGATGTCAAGGGCAATATAATAGCCGCCAAAAAAGGGAAAAATGCATTTGTACCGAAAGGCATAAATACTGTATTATCAGAAGACGGCACTAAACTATTGGCGGGAATCGACGGTTATATATCTTTTCAGAACGGATTGTTCAGAATTGCGGAAGTACTTGAAATATCGGGAGATGTCGACTTATCTGTCGGAAATCTCAACTTTAACGGGGATATTGTAATCAGAGGCGATGTGCATGGAGGATTTAAAATTAATGCAGACGGAAATATAATTGTATGCGGAATGGTCGAAGATTCATTTTTAAATTCCGGCGGAGATATAACGATACATAAGGGAATGAATGGAAATCATCACGGCGAACTTCATGCCAAAGGCAATATACGTTGTACATTCCTTGAAAATACTACGATATTTGCCGAGGGCGATATTATTGTAAACAGCCTTGTATGCTGCAAAGTATTTTGCGATCGTTCGGTTTTTGTTGAGGACGGACTCGGCGTTATAATAGGCGGAAGCATAATGGCAATGCAGTCTGTAAAGGCGCGAATTATTGGAACTAAGGCGAACAGAAAATCTGAAATAACGCTTGGAACATTGCCGCATATTGTTAATGAATGTGAAGAACTTAAAAACAGTATTAAAAATATTGACGAGGTTTTATCTGTACTTCATAAAAATATAACTTATCTTAGAGGGCTGAACGAACTGTCAAAGCAGAAAACCGTTATATTAAGCCAGGCAGAAGAACAATTTAAACTTTATACGGAAAAGAAAGAAAGCATGTTAAAACAGCTTGAAATGATTAAAAATCAAATGGGATTGGCAGAACAGGCAACTATAACTTGCAGCGTTATATATCCTCCGGTCAGGATAAATATTAACGGCCAGATAAAAAATATTGATGAAATGAGCAAAAATGCAAAAATATTTTTATCAAAAGAAAATGAGGTTGTTGTTTCTTCTTTAATTGAGTTTACGTAATTGTTAAATTTTATGAAATAAAGCATGACCGTATCCTTCAACAGTTAAACATCTGTTTTAGCGGCTGATGCGATCTGCGAAATATCGAAATATGTGGGATAAATCAGCGCAGATAAAATTTGCAGTGAAAAACTGCTTTTGGGATAAAAGGGAATTGCAGTCCATGATATGTTTGACAGCAGGATTACTGTATATCCTTCATGAAAAAGAGTGACTTCGACAGCCGCATTGGAGAAAGCAAAGGCTGTTGCCTGAAATTACGGCGCTGACTGAAATAACTGTAAAAAAAGCTTTCCAAAGAAACGATTATTGAATTGAAGGCATAAGGGATTTGTCTGAAAAACGATATAATTACCGTTTATCATAAAGATAAGCGCATAAAGCCTGATAATGAATATTTGATTGCTGAATTTACAGTAAATATACTGGATTATAAGGAGGTTTTGAAATTACAATGCAAGACATCAGTTTATATATACATATTCCGTTTTGCAAAAAAAAGTGTCTATATTGTGATTTTCCGTCGTTTGCCGGGCTTGAAAGCATATATGAGGATTATACAAATTCCATTTTAAGGGAAATTTGTGAAAATAGGCATGAATACAGCCATATGAATGTTAAAACTGTGTTTATCGGAGGCGGAACGCCTACCGTTTTGCCGTCTAAATTGATGGGAAATATAATAGACGCGGTTTTTGAAAAATATAATGTTGATAACGGAGCAGAATTTACAGTTGAAACAAACCCGGGGGCTATAGATAAACATTATCTAAAAGAATTGAAGTCGATGTATGTCAATAGGCTGAGTTTCGGGCTTCAGGCATGGCAGGACGATCTGCTTAAAAAGCTTGGCAGGATACATACTGTTAAAGATTTTGTTGCCAATTACTATGAAGCCAGGGAAACTGGGTTTGATAATATAAACTGCGATCTTATGTTTTCTCTTCCGGGTCAGACGGTTAAGCAATGGGAAGAAACCCTTAGAAATATTATAAAAATAAATCCGGAACATATTTCCGCATACAGCCTTATAATAGAAGACGGGACGCAGTTTAAAGAAATGGCAATGGAAGGAAAGATTGCCGAAGCCGATGAAAATACGGATAGGCAAATGTATTATATGGCGGAAGAAATGCTTGAAAGCAGCGGATACGGCCGATATGAAATAAGCAATTTTTCAAAACCCGGATTTGAAAGCAGGCATAACTTGGCTTACTGGAATACAAAAGAGTATATTGGATTCGGTCTTGGGGCACATTCGTATAATAATGGAAAAAGGTTTCATAATACTTACGATATAGGAAAATATATTTCGTCAAAAGGGAATATAATAAAACTTAGGGAAGATACGGAAAATTTATCTTTGGAAGAAAAAATGGAAGAATTTATGTTCATGGGCCTCAGGCTAAAACGCGGTGTAGATATAAATGATTTTAAACAAAGATTCGGCGCCGATGTTTGGAGCGTTTATAAAAAAGCTATTGAAGATCTTTTATACGAAGGGCTTTTAGAGAAATCAGGGGAATTTTTGCGGCTTACAAAGTTAGGGACAGATTTAAGCAATTACGTTTTTGAAAAGTTTATTTTTTAAAACTCATATAAAATTAACAAAAATTTTCAAATATCACTTGACATACCTGTTGACGAGTGATATTTTATTAGTAGTAAATTAGCACTCAAGTTAAGTGAGTGCTAACAAGAACAAAGGAGGTTGCAGGTATGTCATTAAGCGATAGGAAAATGAAAATATTGCATGCTATTATAAATGACTACATTGCGACGGCAGAACCTGTTGGCAGCAGAACCATTGCAAAAAAATATGATTTTGGGCTTAGTTCCGCAACCATTAGAAATGAAATGAGCGATTTAGAGGAGATGGGCTTTATTATACAGCCGCATGCCTCCGCAGGGCGTATACCGTCGGATTTGGGATATAGGCTCTATGTCGACAGCCTTATGCAGCAGACAGAAATAGCCGAAAATCAAAAAGGTCTTTTAATGGGCATGCTTCAGGGAAATATTAACCAGATTGATTATCTTATGGATCAAACGGCAAAAGTTTTGTCGGCAATGACAAATTATACTTCAATTATTTCAGAGCCTATTATAAAAAGCACAAAGCTTAATAAAATAAGCTATCTGTCGCTTGACAGCAGCACGCTTGTCATTATTGTTGCGGCGGAAGGGGCTATTGTGAAAAATTATACGTTTAATGTGGAATATATGCCAAACGACGACGAGCTGTTTTACGCGGCGAATGTCATAAATAAAGCTATATCCGGAAATATTATGGACGGAATAGACAGATCTGTTATTGACAGGCTTAATAAAGAGCTTCCAGGATACGGTGAAATTATAGGGCTTACGGTTAAAGCCATTGAAAAAACAGCTAAAAGCACCGAAAGCATACAGTTCCATTTAAGCGGAACAAACAATATACTTACATTTCCGGAGTTCAGCGACGTTGAAAAAGCTAAAAATCTTATGCAGTCGCTAGAGGAAAAAGAATCCCTGAAAACTCTTCTTGCCAATCCCAAAAATGACGGAGGCGACGTGCAGATATATATCGGAAATGAAAGCGGTATAGAAGAAATGAAAGACTGCAGCATTATAACCACAAGCTATAAATTTTCCGATAATATAACCGGTACAATCGGTATTCTCGGGCCTACGAGGATGAACTATTCGCAGGTTGTATCCGTTTTAAGCGATATGGCTAAGAATATAGAGCAAATGGTTAATGCTCTGAATAATAATAAAAAACTTAAAAAAACAGACGGAAACGACGATTCATAGATTTAAGTATTTGATTAAATTAGAAAAGAGGATAGGGTCAATGGACGAAAATGAAAAAGAAGTAAATGAAATGGAAGTAAACCATGAAGAAAATGAAAGCGATTTAGAAATCCATTCCGAAGAAGCCGAAGGCGAAATAATCGACGAGGCGGCCGAAAAACTTATGGAAGCTGAAAAAAAACTGAATGAGTGCGTTGATAAATACCAAAGGGTACTTGCAGAATATTATAATTACAGGGAACGTACTTCCAAAGAAAAAGCCGCTATGTATAACGATGGGCTAAGGGATACCGTTGAGAAGATACTGCCTGTAATCGATAACCTTGAAAGAGCGGTTTCGGCACAGCCTGATAAAGAAAACGCATTGTATAAAGGCGTTGAAATGACGCTTAAACAATTTAAAGAAATATTAAGCGGTATGGGCGTTGAGGAAATTCCCGCTAAAGGCGAAAAGTTTGATCCAAACCTTCATTCGGCGGTGAGCCATATTGAAGATGAAAATTTTGGTGAAAACGAAATAACCGTAGAGATGATGAAAGGTTATAAACTCAAAGATAAAGTAATCAGGTACAGTATGGTTCAGGTTGCAAATTAAAAGTTATTTGAAAACAAATTAAAAATAAAATATAAAAATAGAATTAAATCAGAGATATTTAGGAGGAATATATAATGGGAAAAATTATAGGTATTGACCTTGGAACAACAAATTCATGCGTAGCAGTTATGGAAGGCGGTTCTCCTGTTGTTATTGTAAATACTGACGGCGCAAGGACAACTCCGTCTGTTGTCGGTTTTGCTAAGAACGGCGAAAGGCTTATAGGCGAAACGGCAAAAAGACAGGCTATAACAAATCCAGACAATACAATAAGCTCTATCAAAAGGGAAATGGGCACAAATTATAAAGTTACAATTGAAGGAAAAAGCTATTCGCCTCAGGAAATATCGGCAATGGTACTCCAGAAATTGAAAACAGACGCTGAAAATTACCTTGGAGAAAAGGTAACAGAGGCAGTTATAACTGTTCCGGCATATTTTTCGGATTCGCAAAGGCAGGCTACAAAAGATGCGGGGAAAATAGCAGGGCTTGACGTAAAACGTATCATAAACGAACCTACGGCGGCAGCGCTCGCTTATGGTCTTGATAATGAGCATGAGCAGAAAATACTTGTTTATGACTTGGGCGGAGGTACGTTCGACGTTTCTGTTATTGAAATAGGAGACGGCGTTATCGAAGTTCTTGCAACAAGCGGAAATAACCGTCTCGGCGGCGACGACTTTGATAAGAGAATTATCGATTACCTTGTACAGGAATTTAAAAAAGCCGAAAATATGGATTTAAGCCTTGATAAAATGGCTATGCAAAGACTTAAAGAAGCGGCTGAAAAAGCTAAGAAAGAACTTTCAACAGTTACTTCAACTAATATAAACCTTCCTTTCATTACAATGAACCAGGATGGCCCTAAACATCTTGACGTAACGCTTTCAAGGGCAAAATTTGATGAACTCACATCAGACCTCGTTGACGCTACTATGGAGCCTGTAAGGGTTGCGCTTAAAGACGCCGGGCTTCAGGCAAACGAACTTGACAAGATACTTCTTGTCGGCGGTTCAACGCGTATTATAGCCGTTCAGGAAGCTGTTAAAAAGATTACGGGCAAAGAAGCTTTCAAAGGTATTAACCCTGATGAATGTGTTGCAGTAGGCGCCGCTATTCAGGGCGGCAAAATGAGCGGCGAAAGCGGCGCCGGCGATATTATGCTTGTTGATGTTACACCTCTTTCATTAAGCATTGAGACTCTCGGCGGCGTGGCTACAAAAATTGTTGAAAAAAATACTGCAATTCCAACAAACAAAAAACAAGTGTTCTCAACTGCTGAAGACAATCAGACTGCCGTAGATATAAGGGTCGTACAGGGTGAAAGGCCTCTTGCAAAAGACAATAAGGAGCTCGGCATGTTCCGTCTTGACGGCATAGCTCCGGCAAGGAGGGGCGTTCCTCAGATTGAAGTAACATTTGATATTGACGCAAACGGCATTGTGCATGTAAGCGCAAAAGACCTTGGCACAGGCAAAGAACAGGCAATCACGATTACTGCAAGCACAAATTTAAGCGATGAGGAAATAGACAAAGCAGTAAGGGAAGCCGAACAGTTTGCTGAAGCCGACAAAAAACGCAAAGAAGCGATAGATGCAAAGAATGAAGCGGATTCATTAATATTCCAGACTGAAAAAACACTCAAAGATCTCGAAGGAAAAATTGACGACAGTGAAAAAGCGGCGGTTGAAAGCGAACTTTCTAAATTAAAAGGTCTTGTGGAAGGTATGCAGCCGGATACAATGACAGAGAGCGACGTTGCAAATCTTAAAAGCGCAACAGAGGCTTTAACGCAGGAATTTTACAAAATCAGCGAAAAACTTTATCAGCAAAATCAGGCCGCACAAGGAGCAGCCGGAGAAGCGCCAAACGGAAACCCTGATATTGTAGACGGAGATTTCCAAGAAAAATAATATTTGTTCGGCAAAGGGCGGGGGTGTAACCTTCACCCTTTGTCTGTGAAAAAATAATTCAGGCGTTATGCCTTTTTATAACAGGCGGTGATTTAATTTGGCAAATAAGGACTATTATGAAGTGCTTGGAATTGATAAAAATGCTTCCGAGAGCGATATAAAAAAGGCATATCGTAAAATGGCTAAGAAATATCATCCTGATAATAATCCGGGAGATAAAGCGGCAGAAGAAAAAATGAAGGAAGTAAACCAAGCTTATGAAATATTGAGCGATGCGGACAAGAGGGCAAAATACGATCAATTCGGCAGCGCGGCATTTGAACAGGGCGGGGCCGGCGGCTTTTACGGCGGCGGTATGGATTTTGACATGGGCGATATATTCAGCATGTTTGGATTCGGCGGAGGCTCTTCTTCAAGAAAAACGGGTCCGCAGAGGGGAGCCGACGTAGGCGTTACAATTCAAATAACATTTGAGGAAGCGATTTTTGGCGCTACAAAAGAGATTGCGGTTAATGTTGTTGACAAATGCGATACATGCGGCGGTACCGGCTCAAAACCGGGCAGTCATGCCGAAACGTGCCGGAAATGTAACGGGACAGGGCAGGAAAGGGTTATACAGCAATCTATTTTCGGCTCTATGACAAGCGTGCGCACATGTTCCGTTTGCGGCGGCACGGGAAAAATTATTAAAGACCCATGCCAGACTTGCCGTGGAAAAGGCAGGGTTAAAAAAGTTAAGAAATTCGATGTAAATATTCCAAAAGGAATTGACCACGGACAGACAATCCGCCTTGCCGGAAAAGGTGAAGCCGGTATTAATAACGGCCCTTACGGCGATTTAATGGTAACGGTATATGTGCAGCCTGACAGGTATTTTGTACGGAAGGGTATGGACATATACTGCGACGTGCCGATTACATTTGTTCAGGCGGCTTTGGGTGATGAAATCAAAATCAGGACTGTTGATGGCGAAATGAACTATACTGTTAAACCGGGAACTCAGCCTGAAACAACTGCCGTTATAAAAGGCGTTGGAGTTCCGAACCTCAGAAATAATAACCAAAGAGGAAACCAGGTTATAACATTTAAAGTTAAAATACCGACTGATTTGACGTCTAAACAGAAAGAACTGCTTAGGGCATTTTACGGAAATACATCGTCTGCTTCGGAAGAAGGCGAAAAGAAGGGCTTTTGGAATAAAGTTAAAGAGAAATTCGAAGAATAACAAAAAGCGTACTGTTAATATTAAAACAAGCTATCCTTACTACATAGAAGATTTATGCTGTGGTTAATACTTGTTAAAATTGCAGTACGCTTTTTTAACAGCGGAGATACAAATTTTTTAGATTATGGCATATTATAAATTATTTAAAATTTTGAAAGCATTTTTAAAATTAAAGGCCTTTTAATCGAAACTGCTTTCATGGGGCAAAGCTCCTGACAACAGAAACATCTAATACATTTGTCAAGATCGGCATGAGGAAGGCGTTCTTTTATTTCTATTATTTTAGCGGGACAATTAAGGGCGCAGTCTCCGCATCCTACGCAAAGCTTTGAATTAAAAACAGGCTTCGGCTGTAAATTTTTTTTAACAAATCCCTCAAGGAATTTTGGGGGATTATCGCCAAGAAAATGCATACTCCCTGTCTTTGGCAAAATAAAATTCTTTTGAACAAAATAATTCAAGTTATCGCCGACAGTTTTTATTTCATCCGTGTTTTTGCTGCATAACCCGCGCTCTATTGCATGCCTTATTAACGGAGTTTCATTTATAGGAGAATTTATTATCTTTGAAGCGGCCAAATCAAGTTCATATGGGTTTTCGCAAGCCAGTATAACGCCGACTTTTCGTGGGGTTCCCGCCGTTGGACCATGTCCTTCCATAGCCGTTATGCCGTCCATAAATGAAAGTATGGGCGACGCATATCCGCAAATATCAAGCAGGCAATCGGAAAAAGCGTCTACATCAGGGTAGCTGAAATGGTATTCTGCTTTTACCGTTCCCGGAATTATGCCAAACATATTTTTTACAGCCCCCGTCATTTTTGTCATGCTGTGCGTTTTAAGTTTTGAAACCGATATTATTTTATCTGCTTCCATAATAAATTTTGCTACGGTCAATTTTCTTATAATTTTACCTTCAGGATATTCAGCCGTCAGCGTTTCCGTCGAATAGTTTAATGAAGCGCCGCTTAATTTGGCGGCTTCTTCCATACCGGTAGTTTTGTATATGGATTTCAAAAGAAGTTCGTTGAACGGGCCGCCTGGGCTGTCGCCTATTATAACTTTGCATCCGTAATTTACCAGTATTTCGGAAAGGGCTCTTACAAAAGCAGGATGTGTGGTAGCCGCTTCTTCCGGTTTTTTACGCATTACGAGGTTTACTTTTAGAAGTATTGTTTCTCCTTTATTTATGTATTTTTCAATTCCTCCTAGATTTTTAAATGTTTCAAGGAGTTTTTCTTTTAGCAATTCACAATTATATTCAGTGCATTTTGAAACAGAAACTAAAATATTGATCCGCCCCTTTTATAAATAATTTTAACTTTATTATTCTATCATTAAATTCCTGTAATAACTATATGTAATATTAATTTTGTGATATACTAACTAAAAAGGGGTGTTTATATATGAATAGTTTTTTTGTTAATAACAGAAATAAACTTTATAATATTTTAAAAGATGGCGATTTTGTTTTTCTGTTTGCCGGCGAGGCGCCTGTTAAGCGCGGTGATGAAAAATACTTGTTTTCTCCTGACAGAAATTTTTATTATATGACAGGAGTCGAGCGGGAACGGTGCATTTTTATGCTTGCCAAAAATAATGGGGTGAGAATTGAACGTCTTTATATAGAACCGGATAACGGACATCAGGCAAAATGGGTGGGAGCCAATATAACGCCTGCTGAGGCAGAAAAAGCAAGCGGAATTTCGGATATAAGTTTTACAGATGAATTTGAAAGCGATACGGAGCATTATAAAGAAGATGTAAAACGGCTATTTATTGACTGCGAACGGACAGATCTTATGTACAGCCAGACGCCGGAGGGGTTGGAAGAAATATTCCCTAAAGCGTCGGTGGAAAATGTTTTCCATATAATCTCCGAATTTCGCGTTATAAAAGATGATGAAGAAATAAGACGTATTAAAAATGCAATTAATGTAACGCGCATGGCTATTGAAGAAATGATGAAGAATACAAAGCCTGGAATGATGGAATATGAAATAGAGGCGTATTATAATTATATTTTAACTAAAAACGGCGTGAAAGATAAAGCTTTCAATACAATTATAGCTTCAGGAAAAAACGGAACTGTGCTTCATTACACAGATAATAATTCTAAAACAAAAGACGGCGGACTTATACTTATAGATGCAGGCGCGCAGCGTGAATGGTACAACGGGGATATATCAAGGACTTTTCCTGCAAACGGAAAATTTACCGAACGTCAGAAATTAATTTATAATATTGTGCTTAACGGGCAAAAGCTTATAATGGATGCAATAAAGCCGGGCGTTCCTATGCCGAGCCTTAATGAAAAGTTAAAGGATTATTATTTTCGTGAATTAAAAAAAATCGGTCTTGTTCAAACAAGGGATGACGTTTTTAAATACTATTTTCATAATGTAGGCCATTTTTTAGGAGCAGAAACTCATGACGTCGGCAATAGGAATCAGGAGCTTAAGGAAGGGATGGTATTAACCGTTGAACCGGGGCTTTATATAGACGAATGGGAAATAGGTATAAGAATAGAGGACGACGTGCTTGTTACCAAAGACGGATGCGAGAATTTATCAAAAGATATGATTAAAACGGTTGAAGAAATAGAGGAATTTATGGCAAATGGCAAATAGTTTTGATTTTTTGGAAAAAGATTTATTTCCTCCTGTTTCAGATTTTTTTGAAAATCTTGGATACAATGTGTTCGGAGAAGTAAACGGATGCGATCTTATTGCAAAAAAAAGCGATGAAATGATAATTGTTGAACTTAAGAAGGCTTTTTGCCTTAAACTTGTTTATCAAGCCGTAAATCGTCAGGAACTTTCAGATTTGGTTTATGTTGCTGTCGGAAGAAGCGAAAAAGGTATGAGGGACAGCAGTTTCAAAAATATGATAAAACTCCTAAAACGTCTTGATATAGGGCTGATTACAGTTGCAATGGACAGCCCTGTTAAAACCGTTGACGTCATATTGGAACCCAAAGCCATAAAATGCAAAAGCGGACAAAAAAAACGTATGTTAAAAATAGAGCTCAACGGCAGGAGTGAAAATTTAAATAATGGAGGCGTAAACCGGACTGAGATTGTCACAGCCTACAGGGAAAAAAGCATTGAATTACTATGCCTGACTGACAAAATAGGAACTATAACAAACAAAATGTTAAAGCAGGCAGGATATGAGAACAAAAATATCAGCATACTTTACAAGAACTATTACGGATGGTTTTTAAAAACAGGCAAAGCGGAATATACAGTTTCAGATAAGGGAAAAACTGCTCTTAACGAGGAAAAATACAGCAGGCTTGTAGAGGTTTATTCATTGCAGGCAGAAAACAAAATTAAGGCAATGGAAGGAATAAACTAAACAGTATTAAATAAAGAGCGCTTTCGGCAACATTATAGTTTTTGAAAGCGCTCTTGTTTTAATTATAAATTGTCGTCAGAACCCCGGTTTCACGAGTTTTGTTCATATCAATAATTCTTTGATTACGGCTTCCCCTGAATTTTAATTCAAGGGATCTTTGTGATTCTATGAAACGTCCGTCTACAAGTATGTCCGTATTTTCGAGCAGATTGTTAAAATCGGGATCGTTTATTTCCTGTATTTCTTCAAATGTATATCCAGTATACGTCCATACATTAAGCCCGATCTTATGAGCCGCCGCCGCTATTAAACCGCACTGTTTCGGCTGGACAAACGGATCTCCTCCTGTTAGTGTAACGCCGTCGAGAAGCGGATTTTCTTTCATAATGGATATAATTTTGTCGGTATCGCTTTCAATTCCGCCGTTAACATCGTGTGTGGCAGGATTGTGGCAGCCCGGACAGTTATGTATACAGCCTTGTGTAAAGACGGCAAGGCGTATGCCCGTGCCGTCGACAATGGAATCGTTGACTAATTGCGAAATGCGTATTTTCATTATAATGCACCATCTTCAATAACAGAATGTTTAACCCTATCGTTTACTTCAGCTCTTTTGGCATTGTTAAACCTTTCAACCGTACCTACGAGATAACCGGTTATTCTTCTTATACGCTGGAACCCTATATCGCCTTCATCTTCGTGACGGCCGCATTTAGGGCATGTATCGCCGATTATTCCGTTAAATCCACAGCATGGATCGCGGTCTACGGGATGATTAATAGAGCCGTAGCCGATTCCCTGTTCTTTCATATAACGCACAATTTTTTCAAAAGCTTCAAGGTTTTCGCTTGGATCGCCGTCAAGCTCAACATACGATATATGTCCGGCATTAGTAAGGTTATGGTATGGGGCTTCTATCTGTATTTTTTTAAACGCGCTTATAGGATAGTATACGGGAACATGAAAACTGTTAGTATAATACTCTTTATCGGTAATGCCTTCTATAATACCGTATTTCTTTTTATCTATTCTTATAAATCTTCCGGATAATCCCTCTGCAGGAGTAGCAAGAAGAGTAAAGTTAAGGCCGTATTTCCTCGTGGCTTCGTCGGTACGTTTTCTCATATGGCTTATTATGTCAAGGCCAAGGTTCTGGGCTGTTTCGCTTTCCCCATGATGCGCGCCTATGAGGGCTTTGAGACATTCTGCAAGGCCGATAAACCCAACGGAAAGCGTTCCATGTTTAAGAACTTCCCGTACCTCGTCATTGTAGCCTAGCTTTTCGCTGTCAATCCAAACGCCTTCGCCCATAAGGAAAGGGAAGTTGTTAACTCTTTTTTTAGCTTGTATTTCAAATCTTTCAAGAAGCTGATCGATTACAAGGTCAATTTTTCTGTCAAGCTCATTATAGAACCATTCTATATTTTTGTTTGCCAATATGCCCAGACGGGGGAGATTAATTGTTGTGAAGCTTAAATTTCCGCGGCCGTTGGAAATTTCTTTTGTTTTGTCATACTCATTCGCCATAACTCTTGTACGGCAGCCCATATACGAAATTTCCGTTTCGGGAGTGCCTTTGTAATATTTAAGGTTAAATGGAGCGTCCTGAAATGAAAAGTTAGGAAAAAGCCTTTTTGCACTTACACGGCAGCTAAGCTGGAACAGATCATAGTTTGGTTCTCCCGGATTGAAATTAACGCCTTCTTTAACCCTGAAAATTTGTATTGGGAAAATTGGCGTTTCGCCGTTTCCAAGCCCTTTTTCGGTTACAAGAAGCATATTTTTAACAACCATTCTTCCTTCAGGGGATGTATCCATTCCGTAATTTATAGATGAAAAAGGTGTTTGTGCTCCGGCCCTAGAATGCATTGTGTTCAAATTATGTATAAGAGCTTCCATTGCCTGATATGTAGCCCTGTCTGTACCTGTTACAGCTTTTTCCCTTGCAAACTCCTGAGCTTTTAAAACGGCGTCCTCGTTATATCCCTTTGAAATAAGCGTCTCAAACTGTTTTTCGTTATATTCGGCGTTTTCTTCCAGTTCCGGCACAAATCCTTTTGATTCAAGCTCGGCTTTTAATATTTCTGTAACTGCATCCGGATCAGCGCCGCACAAGAGTTCAAGGGCATTTCCCATTGATGAGAAATATAATCTCTTAAATGTTTTTTTAACTCCGGGAGCAAGGCCGTAGTCAAAGTTTACAATTGATTGTCCGCCATGCTGATCGTTTTGGTTTGACTGTATTGCAATACAGGCAAGTGCGGCGTAGCTTGATATATCGTTCGGTTCCCTTAAAGTCCCATGCCCTGTTGAAAAACCGTTTTTAAACAGCTTTATAATATCAATCTGGCAGCATGTGGTAGTTAAAGTATAGAAATCAAGGTCGTGAATATGTATATCGCCTTCCGCATGGGCTTTTGAATGTTCAGGCTTTAAAACAAACATCTCATAAAAATGTTTTGCACCTTCCGAGCCGTACTTAAGCATTGTACCCATTGCCGTATTGCCGTCAATGTTTGCATTTTCCCTTTTAATGTCGCTTTCGTTTGTATCTTTGAATGTAATATCCTCGTATGTTTTCATAAGGCGGTTGTTCATATCCCTTATGCGTGAGCGTTCAGCCCTGTAAAGTATGTAGCTTTTTGCCGTTTTTACATATCCATGGTCGATAAGCACTTTTTCGACAATATCCTGAACCTGTTCTACATTCGGAGAAGTGTTGCCGGCAAGTTCGAATGTCTGCTGTACTTCCTCAGCCAAAGCCATGCACACGCTTTCCGGCTTTGCGCCGGTTGTAGCGGCAAAGGCCTTATTGATTGCAGCCGCTATTTTAGATATATCAAATTTATCTTCGCGTCCGTCCCTTTTTTTGATACTTACCATCATTATTTTATCCCCCTTGACAATTTGTCCCTAATTTTTATTTAAAACACAATATATAGTAGTTTTGATATAATAAACATGCATACATATTGTATATCTAAAATTTAACTTCGTCAATGTAAATGTTAAATAAAAATAAATGTGGTCTGTTCTTAACTTTACTTACATATGTTAGTAAGAATAGATAAAAAGGGGAATTTGCATGGAAACCTTTAGCTGTTTTAGAAAAAAAGAAGTAATAAACGTATGTGACGGAATGCGGCTGGGGTATGTATGTGACCTTGAGCTGGATCTGAGGAGCGGGAAAATATGCAAGATAATTGTTCCTGAAGGAAACAGATTTTTCGGAGTATTATGCCGTGAAAGGGAGTTTAGGATCCCATGGGATTGTATCAGGCGCATCGGCGATGATGTTATACTTGTCGATATTATACTGGACGAGATGATGTTTGTGCCGGAATAGTCCATAAAAATTGATGAAATTTTAAACTGTAACTATACTTTCATATGGATTGGAAATGTGTCAACAGTGCGTTTGTTGAATTGCGTTTAGCTTCGCTTTACGATGTGATACGCGACTCACAAGAAAAATTTTCCGCATTTGGGCATTGCAATATGCTTGCCGTAGGAAAAGCGGCGCAGATGGCGTTGTTTGTTTTGCAACGCCGGTATATACATCAAGTATGACCGCCGCCATTAAAAATTTTATCGACAGGCTTGCGCCGCTTAAAATACCGCAAATTATCAGGGATAAAGGAAGTTTTGATCTAATTGATATTAAGAATAGGAAACAAAAGTTTGTTGTAATTTCAAATCATAGATTTCCGGGCGAAAATAACTTTAGAATAATGAAAACCATGTTTTCTCCGTGCAGCCATGTACTTGAGATATACAGGAACGGCGGCATGCTGTGAAACGCCATCTCTGCTTTGTTGACGATGCGGGACATTAAATGGCGTAACTTATGCATATTACGGAAAAAACAAATGAAGAGATTAAAATGTATCTTATGACTTCAAAAGAATATATAAAATATATCGGTATGTAACAATAATTGCCAAAAAACTAATATTTTATGTTGACCTGTAACATTTTGTGCATTATACTTTTTTATATATAAGTATTTGGGGGGAGGAATATTTGTGAAATGCCCTTTTTGTAATAACGACGATACAAAAGTTATTGATTCGAGAGGCCAAGACGATAATACAACCATTAGGCGCAGGAGATTATGCGAAAAATGCGGAAAAAGATTTACGACATATGAACGTATCGACACAATCCCCATGACGGTTATAAAAAACGACGGGACAAGAGAATTTTTCGACAAACAGAAGCTTATGGGCGGCATTATGAAAAGCTGCAATAAGCGCCCTATAACGGTTAAGCAGATTGAAGAACTTTGCGACAGTATTGAAAATACCGTTATGGGCAGCATGGACAGAGAAGTTTCAAGCAAAGATATAGGAAACATGGTAATGGATAAGCTTAAGAATATAGACGAAGTTGCATATGTAAGGTTTGCATCGGTTTACAGGCAATTTACGGATATCAATACATTTATGGATGAACTTGCCAAAATGCTCAGCGAAAAAGATATAAAATAGTAATATTTAAAGCCGGTATTAATTACCGGCTTTAAATTTTTAATTCTGTTGTTTTCGGAATGCTTTATGTTTTCGGTAAGTATTGCAATAAAGCTGTAATTATTATACAATACCTAAATATGGGCATTGACGTATATTGCATAAGCAAACTGCAAATATAAAAGCAGATTTTCAAATAAAGCCGAATTTTTAAATAATTTAATTACTGCGAAGGAGAATTCGAAATATGATTAGTGCAAATTCAGTTACACTTCAATACGGAGGAAGAACATTATTTAAAGATGTTAATGTTAATTTCACAAAAGGGAACTGCTATGGGCTTATAGGGGCAAACGGAACGGGAAAAAGTACATTCCTTAAAATACTGTCAGGTGAAATTGAGCCTAATAAGGGGTATGTTTCCATTACTCCTGGCGAGAGGCTTGCGGTTTTAAAACAGGACCATTTTGAATTTGATGATTTTTCTGTTGTTCAGACAGTATTGTATGGACATAAACGGCTTTATGAAATTATGCAGGAAAAAGAAGCGCTTTATGCAAAACCCGATTTTAATGATGACGACGGGATAAGAGTTTCGGAACTTGAGGCGGAATTTGCGGAGCTGGACGGCTGGACGGCTGAAAGCGATGCGGAAATACTTCTTAACGGTCTTGGAATAACAAACGAATTTCATTATGCTCAAATGAGCGAACTTACAGGAAATCAGAAAGTTAAAGTGCTGCTTGCCCAAGCTCTTTTCGGAAACCCTGATATACTGCTTCTGGACGAGCCTACAAACCATTTGGATTTAAAGTCTATCAAATGGCTTGAAGATTTCCTTATGGATTTTGAAAACACTGTTATAGTCGTATCGCATGACAGGCACTTTTTGAATAAAATTTGTACGCACATTGCAGATATTGATTATGGAAAAATTACAATGTTTGTGGGAAACTATGATTTCTGGTATGGATACACTCAAATGACGCAGCGTCAGCTTAAAGACCAAAACAAGCGCACCGAACAGAAAATGAAAGAGCTTCAGGAGTTCATACAGAGGTTCAGCGCAAATGCGTCAAAAAGCAAACAGGCTACGTCAAGAAAAAAACTTCTTGACAACCTTCAACTTGACAATATAAAGCCTTCTTCCAGAAGATACCCATTTGTTAACTTTAAACAGGACAGGGAAGTTGGAAACGACCTTCTTGAAGTTAAAGGGATAAGTAAAACTATAGGCGACAGAAAAGTTCTTAATAATGTTAGTTTTATAATAAATCCTAATGACAAAGTAGCTTTTGTCGGAACCGATGAAATTGCAAGAACAACATTATTTAAAATACTCATGGGAGAAATTGAGCCGGACGAAGGCAGCTTCAAATGGGGAATAACTACAAGCCGGGCTTATTTCCCTAAAGATAACAACGAGTATTTTGACGATTGCGAGGATTCGCTTATTGAATGGTTAAGGCCATATGCAAAAGACGGCGAAAAATATGACGCCGATATTCGCGGCTGGCTTGGAAGGATGCTTTTCAGCGGTGAAGAGGCCACAAAAAGCGCAAAAGTATTGAGTGGTGGCGAGAGAGTACGATGCATGCTGTGTAAAATGATGATTAGCGGAGCAAATGTCTTAATACTTGACGAGCCTACGAACCATCTCGATCTCGAAAGTATTACCGCTTTAAATGAAGGACTTATAGACTTCAAAGGTACTCTGCTTTTTGATTCCCATGACCATCAGTTTGTGCATACTATAGCCAACAGAATCATTGAAATACTTCCAAACGGAATTATTGATAGGGCTGAAACATTCGACGAGTATATTGAAGACGAAGTTGTAGACAGTCTCAGAGAAAAATTTATGTAATAAACAGGCGGTGTTAAATATGGATTTAAAAGAGGCTATTTATGGCAGAAGAAGCGTTCGCAGATATAATGATAAGCCTATAAGCGATATTGACATTTCTGAAATAATGGAGGCGGCATGCTGGGCTCCTTCTGCCGTTAATTTGCAGCCATGGTATTTTGTTGTATGCAGAAGCAGCGAAAGTATGAAGAAGTTAAGCCGCATTATGGACGGAAGTATATTTGGGCTTAAAAAGGTTCTTAATAACAGATTTAAATCCCATCCAGAAGTAATAAACGAAACGGTGGATTTTGTGAAAAGCCTTGGGGGAGCTAAGGTATGTATTTTGACTTTTTTGCAGCAGGAACATTATGATGAGGAGCTTGCGGCTGTAGAAAGCGCAGCGGCAGCAATGCAGAATATTGTATTGACTGCTTATTCAAAAGGCATATCAAGCTGTTGGCTTACAGCCCCTCTTCATGTTGAAAATGAACTGAGAGAAGCTTTTGCTCCGGGAAAGGGAAGGCTGATTGCCGCAATCACGCTTGGTTATAGTGATGCCGAAACAAAAGCTCCAAAAAGGAAAGAAGGAAGAGTAACGGTTATTTAATAAGAAACGGCAGGTTCTTCCTGCCGTTTTTTATATAATATTTTTATCATTAATTTTCATTATCTTGTCCAGAACATAATCCTGCAAACCTTTTGGAAGATTTGCATATAATTTTATTATTTCTTCTGCGGTTTTATTTTCGTGTTCCATACGCACACCTCTGCTTTCATATTCAGGAACTTTGTCCACATCATATCCCATAAGCCACACAGGATTAACACTGAAATATTCGGCGAGTTTTTCTATAACAATAAGTTTAGGCGTCAAAATGCCGTTTTTATACCTTGAGATTGTGCTTGGGTTTAAATGCAGTATATCGCTTATTTTATAAATTGATTCGTCGCGTTCTTCTAAAAGAGATTTAAGCCTTTTTGAGAATTCACTTTTTTCTACAGCTTTCATTTGTTTTTGCCCCCTTTAATTATGAGGTAATTATATCAGAATTTGTATGATATGACAATAACGAAGCGTGACATGATTGCCGAAACGTGTCGAAACGTGTTGACAGTTTGTATTTTATGTGATAACTTTATGTTGAATAAAATTTTCATAAAAAGACATAATTTAGGAGGAATGGGGAAATGAGAGAGAAAAAATACTGTGAGCTGACAGAATTAAAAAAGCTTATGAAAAAGAAAAACTATTCGTACCGAAAATTTGCAAAAAGGCTTTCAATGAGTACAGATGCGTTATCAAACAAATTAAATGGATATTCATATTTTAATCTTGAGGAAGCAGATAAAATTGTACATATCCTTGGAATAGATAAAAATGATATAAGTATATATTTTTTCCCCGCATGTTGCTTAACGCAATACGAAAGTATATATGAATATCCGGACAATAAAAAGAGAAAAATAATATAAAAAGGAAGAGGATTTATATTTGAGTATAATTGACGAATTATATAAAGAACTTAACATATCTCAATATGCTTATAAAGAACTGGAATATTTTTGTCTTCAATACAAAGAAAAGAAACAGGAAATAAATAACTGTTATGGCGTGAGTTCAATTCAGTATGGTTTCAGGCCCGGCAACAGAAAAATAAGCAACACGACTTTGTCAAATGCAGAAAAAGCTATTTCTCTTAAAAAAGACATAGAAATGATTGAGCAATCTGCCATTGAGGCAGACAGCAATATCTATGGTTATATTCTTAGAAATGTAACCGAAAAGATATTATATGAATACATGGATGTGCCTTGCGGACGGCGGCAGTTTTATGAAAAACGAAAACTGTTTTTTTGTATACTGTATATGAAGAGACGTAAGCTTATAAATGGGTAACCACAGAAGTTTAGTTTATGATATATTATATGGGGTGAAACACATAGGAGGTGGTTAAATAGCGGAAGTTAAAAAAGGAGTAAGCGCAAAACAGAAAAAATTTGTTGAGATGCTTTTAAACTATAATTTCAACGAAGATAACAATTTTTATTATGATTGTGGAATTGATGAAAATACTTTTTATAAATGGCTTAAAAACGACGAATTTGAGAAGTACATGGAAGAAGCTGTTGCAATACATATAACAGGAGAAAATCCAAAGGTTATTAAATCTTTAATTGAACAGTGCGTTAAAGGCAATTCAACAGCGCTTAAAATATATTTCGATCTTAAAAACAAAGAGAAAAAATCTTCATCAAAAAATTATGTTACAATTTCAGACGATATACCTGCAAAAAAATGAAATATCTGATTAAATATTTAAAAATTCGTCAAAACATCTTTAGTCTTTAAAGAAAATAGTAACACAGCGGCCATTAACTTCATGGATTTTAATTTTATTATAGACGATAATATTATTACAGCAGTAATGCTGTTTTATATAAATTGTTAAAAAATCTTTGGAGGTGTTTTCAGTGGCGTCAAGAAACAGAAAAGCTGTACCCGAAGCAATGAGCGCTTTGGAACAGTTTAAATTCGAGGTTGCTAATGAAATCGGTGTTCCACTCAAAAAAGGTTATAACGGTGATTTAACATCTGCTCAGAACGGTTATGTAGGCGGATATATGGTTAAAAAAATGATTGAGGCGCAGGAAAGAAAAATGGCCGGAGAAAGCAGCCTGTAATTTAATAGTTAAAAACAAGAAAGCCCAGAACATATATTGTTTTGGGCTTTTTATCGCTAAATAAACCTCCTATAGAAACGGATGGTTTAAGTTAATTATTTTTCTTCGGCAATATCGTCTTTTTTATTTTCTTCATCTTTCTTCTTGCTTCCGAATAACGGTTTCTTTTCGGGAACCGGTTCTTCTTCAGGTTTGTTTGAAAGATTAGGCTCTTTCTTCGCATAAACTTCCTGTTTAATTACAGGTATTCTTACGCCTCTGTTTGTTCCAAATTCGATAACATAGCATTCAGCAGTAATGTCTACTACTTTACCGAACATACCGTTTGCAAGGAGTACGGGATCGCCGATTTTGATATTTTCTCTCATTTTCTGCATTTCTGCATTTCTTTTTTTCTGCGGCCTTATTGAAAAGAAGTACATAACTCCAAAAATAATAACACAATATAAAAGTATCATTACTATTGGGTTCATGCCTCCTGCCGCTGCGCCTTCACCTGCCGCTCCTGCCGGCGCCCCGGCGCCGCCTGTTCCGTCTACTACTGTTGATAAGAAAGCCAGATTCATTGTTTTCTCTCCTTTGTGATAAAAAATTTAAACATCCGTTATGCTGATATATACGATGTTATGATGAAATTAGTTTATTGCATATTATACAATTATATAGAATATACTTCGCCTAGTCAATACTTATTGAACTGTATTTTACAATGTATATTTTAATCGTTATTATATAAAAATTTTTTAATTATTAAATTAAAACGGCTTGTCTATTTGTTAATGATGTCATATACTGCATTATATAATAATTTTGTAGATTGGAAATATATTGCGTGTTGTAAACCGAAGCTATAGACGCGCAATCTTATTTACATAAATTTGTTTTTGATTGGAGCTGCAATTTAGCAATATAGTTATTTAAAAGCAAGGGAGCGTTGTTGTATATGGTCAAACTTCTTTACACCGGAAAGGATACAAACACGGATGAAAACATGGAAAGAATCAGAAAATTGGGATATAACGTTATTACACATAAAGATGAAAAGATACCGTTAAACGAAGATGAACTAAATTGTGAAGTGCTTGTTACGATAGACGCTTTGAGGAACAATCCGCCAGAGAAATTTAGGAACCTTAAATTTATACAGGCAAGAATGGTTGGAACTGATACCATAGATATGGGTAAATTAAAAGAAATGGGAGTTGTTTACTGCAATGCCAAAGGCGTATACGATATTCCTATATCGGAATTTGTGGAGAGATTTCTTGAACTTTCCTTATTTTACGGGCTTTCCAGCCCCTTAAATAGTGAAATGATATGTATTTTCCCTTATTTTTGACCTTATGCGGAATCAGCAAGGGAAATAAGGGAATTTTTTATTTAGTCGTTGCCTGCCACTTTATCAAGAAGTCTGGCGGAGTTCCGCTTTGCCTTTCTTGTAGAGTGGGCGTAGACATTCATTGTGGTACTGACATCAGAGTGCCCTAACAGTTCCTGCACATCTTTTGGGGCAGCTCCGTTTGAGAGGAGGTTGCTTGTGTAGGTGTGTCGCAACTGGTGGAAATGGAAATTCTCAAATCCGTCCAGCCTTTTTGCAACTGATCGGCAGGCAATGCTGAGTGTGCTTGGCAGTTCCAGACATCCGTCCGGTCTCAGGCAGACAAAGGAGATTTCCTTGTAATCTACCGGGATTTCTTCGGTTCCGTCCAGATGATAATATTCATAATACACTCTGTTTTTGTCCTGTGCTTCCTTGTAGAAATTGCGGTGGTAAAGTTCACCATACTGCATCCGGCTTTTAAGCTGTTTTTTTCTGGCGGTTTTCAGTATTTCAGTCAGAGTATCGCCAAAATCAACAATCCTTACTTTCTTTCGCTTGGTCGGTCCGATGATGTTTTTATGTTTTGTGCCATCATAGCGGATACTTCTTTTAATGGTCAGGCATTGTTCTTCAAGATTGATGTCCTGCCATGTCAATCCGCAAACTTCACCGATACGAAGTCCCGCATAGTATGCGATCTGGATTGGCAGGATTGCAGGTGGATTCTTTACTTTGAGGTATTCTATCAGTCTCTCATAATCTTCATGGGAAATAGGCTGTATGCCTTCTTCTACCTCATCATCTGAGAATAAATCCACATCCTCTGCCTGTTTTTTCAGCTTAATATACTGCATAGGATTAAAAGTAATCAACTGTTTTGGAAATACTGCAAACCGGAAAGCCTGTTGTAATACTGCTGAAAAGGAATGGATGTAATCTTTACTGTATCCTTTTCTCACTTTTCCATCTGGAAATTCCCCACCGAATGTAAGCAGATCGAGAAATGCCTGTAAATGTTCAG
Source organism: Anaerotignum faecicola (assembly GCA_024460105.1). Taxonomy (NCBI): domain Bacteria; kingdom Bacillati; phylum Bacillota; class Clostridia; order Lachnospirales; family Anaerotignaceae; genus Anaerotignum; species Anaerotignum faecicola. The sequence goes on along the minus strand of JANFXS010000003.1, from coordinate 60,131 downwards.
CAGTAACGGTTTTTAATTTGCGTTCTGCAATCGGATGTTTCTTGATACAACGGATTGCACCAAGATAATTTTCCACTGTACCATTGCTGAGTGTTCCGACTTTCAGTTCTTCTTCCGCCCACATATCAAGAAGTTCTCCTACAGTAAGATTATCTGTCTTTGCGACAAATTTCTTGCTTTCGTAATCATCCATTGCCTGACGGAGCAGTTTTTCCGTTTCACTTTTACTTTCTGTTCCAGCGTATTCTTTCTGAACCAGATTGCCGCTTGCATCTTCTACATAGAAGCGGTAGTACCATTTCTTTCCTTTTTTTCTTACAGATCCTTTTGCCATAATCGTGTGTCTCCTTTCGATATCAGACAATCGGAACTGATGAAATGCTTCTTGCGTGTAAGTATATCATAACTCCGGTTGTCGTTCTATACCGAATCGGAATCCTCATACAAAACTTCTGATAAAAGATTTTCAAGCCTTTGTTCTGCCATTTCCGGTTTCTTGGAATAAAGCCTTACGATATCTGCCATGTCGTTAAAGGCATTAACAGTGTGGGTGATCTCCCGGAGAAACATAATCTCGTTATATTCATCATTCGATTCAAACCCCATTACTTTTGCAATATCAGCTTCATTCGTGTTGCCCTTGTAATTCTTGCAGGCAAACTGGAATGATTCCAGAAACAGGTTATATTGCTTTAACATCAACAGCAGTAAATCTTTGGAAAAAGCATCTTCCTTTTTACTAAGGTCGAGAGGTAACTGTTTGAGAATATCGCCCATTGCATCACGAATCTGTAATTCTTTCTTATCCGTAATATCGGTTTCGTATTCATCGGTTTCCCCTCTGAGCCATTCAATAGATACATGAAGTGCTTCCGAAAGACCTTCCAGCACCATCTTTTTGGTATTGTCAATCGAACCATTCTCATAACGCAGGATTGTGGAAGCGGTAACTCCCATCTTCTCTGCAACATAAGGCTGTGTCAGATTTAATTCCAGACGACGCTGTTTTGCCCTGCTGCCTATCAGCTTGCGTAGTTCTTTATCTTTCATGCTGATTGCCTCCTTTTTCGGTATGTATGAATTATAGCATGTACCTCACATAATTGCAATATGCAATATAATAATTATTTTTAAAATTTCATAACGCTTGACAACACAATATAAAACCGCTATACTAACAGCACAACAGAAATTGCATAATGCAATTCATAAGGAGGTGACAAGATGACGGAAAGAAAGATTGCATTATCCATCGAGGAAGCAGCCGACTATACAGGAATTGGCAGAAACACTTTGAGAAAGCTGGTTGAATGGAAGAAACTTCCGGTATTAAAAGTCGGAAGAAAAGTCCTTATTAAAACTGACATTCTGGAAAAGTTCATGGAAGCCAACGAGGGGCGAGATCTGAGGGATAAAGGAAATGTAAAAACTGTCACAAGAAATGTGGCAACTTAAAAAGGCGGCTTCCTACGAAACCGCCAAAGGTTCTATCAGACCGAAGCCATGATATACCTACACGCAAGAGGATTATACCATGTGCTTCTCCTGATATGCAACCGGGAACTAATGTTTATCTTGTCGGAAAAACATCGACAAGATAATGCTCCGCAAGGATGCACCACGATTCTGATTGGAATTATGTCAACAGAGCTGACCAGAATCGTGTGCCAAATCTTAGCAGAGCAAGATTTGATTATAAGAGAAAGGATGAAGACGATATGGCGAAATCAACAAAGACTTATGAAGAAAGAATACGTGCATTAGAGAAAAAGGAACAGGAAAGCATCGAAGCTACCAAAAAGCTCATTGCACAGCGAAAGGAACTGGAAAAGAGAAAGAAAGCCGAGGAAAGTAAAAAACGAACCCACAGGCTCTGTCAGATTGGCGGTGCGGTGGAATCGGTTCTTGGCTGTCCGATTGAGGAGGAAGATTTACCAAAGTTGATAGGCTTCTTAAAAAGGCAGGAAACAAACGGAAAGTTTTTCTCAAAGGCGATGCAGAAAGAGCCACTTACAGATATGGAGGAAGTGTAATGGCGGAGGGAGTGGTTTTTCCATTCCCTTCATTGCCTTTGAATGAAGGGCGCACTTATGGACAACCAGAGGTCGTCCTTATAAGTTTGCCACAAGTGGCAACCGGTCTGCGCTTACGCTTGCCGGGCTCGTTCCGTCGGCGGGGCTTTCAGCCAGACCTGCTCATGCCGCAGGGGGCACTCTTGCGCAGAGGGCGTTCCGACAGCTTCACTTCTGCCAAACCAGAAGAAGATGCTGTCGGAAATCAATGCCGGATACGGCAGAAAGGGGGAATCGTATCATGGCGATATTTCACTTTACAGTAAAGATTGTCGGGCGCAGTAAAGGAAAATCTGTCATATCCGCATCGGCATATCTTAATGGAGATGTGATGAAGAATGAGGAAACAGGCAGAATCAGTTACTATACTTCCAAAAAGGAAGTCGTCTACACCAGTCTGATGATGTGCGAAAATGCACCTCCTGAATGGCTGCATGTACCGGAAGAAAATATAAAAAGGTGTCAACAGTCTATCCGTTATAAAAGAGCGGATGATAAAGATGCCGCACTGGAAAAGTTTAAAATCACATTTCAGAAACAGCGTCTATGGAATGAGGTATTGAAGATAGAAAAAAATGCAGATGCACAGCTTGGACGCTCATTTGAATTTTCCCTGCCGAAAGAATGGAGCAGACAGGAACAGATTGATTATACAACCGAATATATTCAAAAGACTTTCGTGGACGAGGGAATGTGTGCCGACTGGAGCATACACGATAAGGGCGACGGGAACCCACATGTGCATTTACTTGTAACCATGCGACCATTCAATCCAGACCACTCATGGGGCAGCAAGGAAGTCAAGGACTGGGATTTTGTCAGAGATACTGACGGAAATATCGTGGTTGATGAATCCCACCCGGACTGGTGGCAGGATAAGAAAAATCCAGACCGTCATGGAATCCGTATTCCGGTACTTGATGAAAACGGAGTACAGAAAGTCGGGGCAAGAAACAGAAAACAATGGAAAAGGGTTCTGACTGACGCTACCGGCTGGAACAATCCAAAGAATTGTGAGTTATGGCGAAGCGAATGGGCAAAGATGTGTAACCGGCATTTATCCATAGACAATCTGATTGACCACCGCTCTTATGAAAGACAGGGCAAATTGAAAGTCCCTACGATTCATGAGGGTGCAGATGCAAGGAAGATTGAGGAAAAATATCTCACCGGGCAGATAAGGAAAGGTTCATGGAAGGTCGAGGAAAACCAGATGATAAAAAAACAAAATGCACTGCTGCAAAAGGTAATTGCAACCTTTGGTAAGGTATCCGGTGCATTGTCGATGTGGAGGGAGTGGTTGAATGACATTAGAAGAAAGCAAAGAAGTAATTCCCATGATGGAAGCAATGATTACACAGATAGAGGAACAGCAGAATATCATGGCAGAGATGCTTCAGGAGATACAGGAAAAGGACGAGAAGCTGATGTGCTTTCAGGAGCAGGAAGAACGATTGCAGCAATTAGAGAAAGAATTGTCAGAGCTGCTACAAATCTTACCGGATACAGAAGAACTGTTGATGCTTCTGGAAGAAAAGACAGACCAGATACAGAAACTCACAGACGAAAATCAGCAATGGCAGGAATTGGCACAGAAATTAAACAGCGAGAACCGGCTATTGCAGAAACAGAACAGCGAATTACTGAACTTGAACAGCAATTAGAGAAAGGAAGGTTGATTGATGAACGAATTAAGAAACTCAAAGAGCGACGATCAACTGGAAGAGTTGCTTCTGCTGACAGAGCAGATGCAGGAAGAACTCGACCAGAAAGACCGGACTATCAGGGAACTGAAAGTGCAGCTCGACGAATCGCTGACCTTGAACGAGAAGTTAAACAGCGAGAACAAAACAGAGAACATTCAAGCCTTAAAGAACGACTTGAGGAAAACAAAAGAATTGTTGCAGAGCGAGAAAGAGAAAACACACACCGTCCAAGCCATGATAGAGGAATGTCGAGATAAGCAGAGACAGGCAGAACAGGAACGGGATTATGTACTCTCCCATCAGAAAAAAGTAGAGATACCGGTTGAAAAGCCGGTACTCTATCAAAAGTGCGGGAATTGTAAACAGACAGCTTATCTGAAAGCTAAGGAAAAGTATGATATGCAGAGGGAAAAACTGGCAGGCAGATATAAAACAAAAACAGCCATGTATGAAGCATTGATGTTTCTGCTGATATGGTATTCCGTATCAACTACTCTTTTTCAGATGATACGGTCAAAAATATTTATTTCTGATTGCGTGGTATTCTTTGATACAATCGCAACTTTCACACAGACCATTGCTGGCTGGGTTGTACTGGCAGGAAAGAACGTGGCACAGATTAGTGATGGAATATCCAATCCTGTCGTTGCTGGAATTATAAACTGGCTGATAAGAATACTGATTTGCGGTGGATGTCTGGTGGGTGTGGGAATACTTTTGGCATTCATCGAAATAAAGATTGCAGGGCTATATAAGAAATACTGTTGGGATATGATTACCATAATGGTGATACTTGTAAGTATGGCAATAGCTATCTACTTTGGGGATTGGATAAAGGAAGTATTGCCAATCAATCTGCTATTTCTCTTATTATTCGTGCAACTGGTATATGTTGGAATCAGGTGGTATGTAAAGGGATGGCGGGAAAACAGAGGTTATGTTTAAAAATAAAAAAATTGTCTGAGACGCAGCGAAGTAAATAAAATGAGTAGTATTATAAGAAGTCAGCAGTGCGTGAATAAACTGCTGGCTTCTTTTTTGATAGATACAGTCACTCTCAGAGAGTGTGCAGGATAGTAAAGTAATAATATCAACATGCCGATATAGAAAATGCAGGGAAGCATTGTATTTCAAAGAGTTTGAGATACAATGCTTCTGCGTTTCTATAGGAGATAGTCGTTCTATGCGGAAAATAGTCATTTGATGCGGAGAATGATCGAGCGGAAGATTTGTTTGATATAATAAAGAGTGCTAGGTGAGACTTGTATGGTTTACAGGTATGAGAGAAATCAAAGACAGGAATGAAAAATATGAACATTATTATTTGTGATGACAGGATAGATGACAGAAAAAATCTATCAGATTTGCTGTCAGACTATGGTGAAAAAAAGAATTATGAGTTTGCTATTACAGAATATGATTCTGGAGAACAGTTATGCGAAGAACAATCAGCTTTGGAAGCGTGTCAGATATTATTTCTGGACATCAATATGCAGGGGATGGATGGGCTGAAAACAGCTATGAGGATTAAAGAAAAATATCCAACTGGTTTAATGCGTCCTCTCGGATATAATGCTGCGTGCAGTTCTGCGTGCGGCTCGTCCGTTTGTACTGCGAACAGCGGAAATGGGCGTATCCGTTGGCAGTGGCAAGGCTTAACTTTGCCCCGCAGTCGGCACAATAGAGCAGTCCAGAAAACATGCTCGTAATCCCGCTTTTGTTCGGTCTGCGTTTGTTTTCCCGTATTATCTGTACCTTTTCCCATATATCCCTGTCAATGATGGGGGCATGGGCATTTTCGATATACGCCCGCCTGTCCTTTGCGGTGGGGATGCGTTTTTTGCTCTTAAAGCCAAGCCTTGTGGATTTGAAGCTTTAATCTTTGTAACCGCCATATCTCCGCAAGCACCCCCTTTATTTCCTCTATGTCCTCTTGGTATGCGTTCCCCGTCGCGTTTACGCGGCGTGCTATCTGGTTGACGTTGACACCGATTTTCTGTATCTCTGCGGTCATAGCCTTTATATCGGCGTGGTCTATCTGAATGATATACCCGTCAATGGCAATCTTCCGCAGATACGCCGCCATGTTCCGGGTGGGTACGAGCTTCATTTTTTCCAGTATTAAATCCCGTTCCGCTTCCGTCACTCTGAATTTGATTTGCACTGTCCTTTTGCGTCCGTCCATGTGTTCGCTCCTTTCCTTTCCGTTCCGAGGGTTTGGGACACTTCCCAACAAGCAATTTTCAACCGACGCGCCGCAGCGCGGGAGGGCGAAAATACGGAAGTGGTACCCGCTTCCTATGCTTGCTACGAATGTTTTTATCCTTTAGGCTCTTATCACCTACTACGGAGAAAAAGCGATTTTGCCAAACTTACGCAAAAGAAAAACGCTGCAACCTCAAAAAAGATTACAACGCTTTCTAAATCCTGTTCAGTTTTAAGTCGGACATTCCTATTCGCCCTCTTTTTCGACTTCGGAAATCTCCTTTGCCGTTGCGGTTACAATCCGTATGCCTGTATCGCTCATACCGTCAAGAAGCGCGTCAAGCTGCCGCCGCTGCGTGTTCTTCTCCGGCGGCGTTTCTAAAAGGAATTGGTCTACGGATATATGGTAACGCTGTATCAGCTCAAAGAATATCTGTAAACTTGGGTGCTGCCCCTTGTTCTCAATGTTCGCAAGGTAGCGCGGCGAGATAAACATTTCGTCGCCTACTTTCTTGCGGCTCTCCTTGCATCCCTCACGCGCTGCCTTTATCGCTGCCCCAAAAGCCTTAAAGTCGTATCGTGGTACTGGTCTTTTTGCCATAGTTATTCACCCTATTACATTTTACTGTTCCCCTTTCTTCTTGGATATGTCTACGTAGTTCTATCAGTTAGCCAAAATAATTCATATATATATATGTTGACAACAAGCTGCTTTTGTATATAATATTATATAAAAGGGGGGGAATGTTTATGTTACATAGCATGCGTATTCGATAAGCATTGAAATCAAAAAAGATTTTTCCCATTTTCAATATGGGCTTTTTTGTCATGCTTATTTTGCGTATGCTATACAACAAAACTAACGACGTATAGACATAGTATAAAAACTATGCCTTAATTTTGTTGTAGTATTATATGTATAAATGCAGGTCAATGCTCATGTTGAGAATTGACCTGCATTTTTTTGCGCAAAAGGAGAAATATTATGCTTGAAAAATATTGGATAAAATGTCCAATTTGTAACGGAAAGACGAGGGTTCAAGTATTTTATAATACGGTATTAAGAAATTTTCCTCTTTTCTGCCCTAAATGTAAATTAACGCATATCGTTGATGTTGAAAAACTAGAAATCATAATCAAAAACTCTGAAAAACAAACTTTTTAATTTTGAAAAGGAAGGATATTTAAATGAAACACTTACCTAAAAGTACACCTACGGAAATATTGAATGACCCATACGGATTTACTTACAAAGAAATGTCGGAAGTAATTGGAGAGGATAAAGCAAGAGCCTTATATACGGAATTGTATAAACAGCCATTTCACAAAGAAAATCTATCAATATCAACAAAAAAAGTCTATAAAAGTAGCGATACTGAAAAGTATGTTTATGAATTGAAAGATAACAGGTATATTGAAACGGTTTTTATTAAACGGCGAGATGGTGGGACTGTTTGCGTAAGTACGCAAGTTGGTTGTTCTGTTGGCTGTATTTTTTGTGAGTCCGGACGCAATGGTTTTGTTCGTAATCTAACACCGTCTGAAATTGTGCAGCAGGTTGTATTGATACGTCAAAAAGTAAATCGTATCGTTTTTATGGGAATGGGAGAACCTTTATTCAATTACGACAACTTGATTGCAGCAATCCATATTCTTCGAGATAGAAATGGACTTAACTTTCCAACCGACGGCATTACCGTATCAACAGTTGGTCCAGTTAATCAATTAAAAAAATTGCGCGAAGAACATCTAAAAATTCAGTTGACAATATCTTTACATGCAGCAACACAGGCTGCGAGAAACTGTATCATTCCTCATATGCACATGTACGCTATTGAAGATGTTGTTAAGCAAGCATTGTCCTATTCTCAAAGGCATAATCGAAAAGTGGTATTTGCGTATTTGCTTTTACCAGGTATAAATGACCGTTCCTCAGATATAAGGCAACTTGCAAAATGGTTTAAGGGCAAAAATGTTATGATTAACGTGCTGCAATACAACCCGACGAGTAATTCAAAAATTAGAGCACCACAAAAACAAGAAATGGTTGCGTTCAAACATCAATTAGAGCAAACAGGACTTGAAGTTACCATGAGAGTTTCTCATGGTAGAGAGATTAAAGCAGCTTGTGGACAGTTAGCTAATACATATAATAAAGCCAAAAAACAACAGAAATAATTTAATTAAAAGAGCCAGACGCACAGACGCAGAGCCGATAATATGCAGTTTGAAATACTGCTGTTATCGGCTCTTTTTTGATTTTAATTTGTGCCCCTAATAACCATATTGGAGCAAAATCAGAAGCAGTACATTTACAATTCAGATAAAATGATTGGAGGAACAGAAGTATGCACATTGGTTCTGGTCTAAATACGGTATCTTCAATGTACCGCCAACAAAAAGGCAATAATATGAAAACGCCTGCATCTGGGGAAAAGACATTTTATACGGCAGAAACACCGAAGGTATATCAGATATTCACAACAGATAATATGTTGTGGACAGGAGGTAATGGCACCGGTCTTTCTTATTGTCTTAAATATGCGGATGATTCAACGGATGAAAATCCGGTGGTGTTACATCTAATTACAAAAATACAGCTATTAAAGATACGGTCAAATAAGCTGCTCCATCATGGGAAAAGTATAAAATTAGGAGCTTTAGATAATATCACAAGGGAAAAGTTTTCAAAAACTTCTGGTAACTCTTTGAAATACATATCATATCAATAGATACGATAATATAAATTATGTTTGTATTTGTTGATAACAGGTTTATATCGGAAAAATTGTAAATTTATTTTCTATGTGAATTTTCATTTTTGTAGGGCTGGCATTAGACCAGCCCTTGATTTCATTATAATAGATAAAAAGATATTGAATATATATGCACGGTAAAAAGACGATTCTCAATAAATGAGATTGGGAAAAAGTAACCTTAGTGCTGTTGAAAAAATCACCATAGTTCTAATGAATCTTCTGCATCTACCCATATCTGCATTGTTTCATCAAGATATAATTTTGCATATTCAAGCGGTTTATCAATGGCAAGTGCGTTCAATGCACAGTCTGATCCGGGTGTGGTTTTTAAATCCTTTTCGGCTTCCCAACAGTCAATGCGGAGCATATAACCAGCAGAAGTATAAATATCAATGCTGTTTCTGTGTGGATTGTATTCTGCAAATATTGTTCTCATCGTATAGAATCTCCTTATCATTCAATCAGTCATTTGTTACAAAAATCAGAAGCATTTCAATCAGTTCACCATGTCACTTTTATTTTGTGTTATACTGTTTTATAGATTTTTCTTGCCCTTGTATTTGCCCTTATCAGAGTTCGTAAACGCTGACGGGACGATATAACACAAGGGAAACAATAAGGGAAAGCTCACCTGCGATAAATCCAGTGTTTTCAAGGGTTTGCAGAGAATTTAATAACAAAATATAACAGTTATTAAATTCCCTAAAACAGGTGAAATCTCAATCGGAATTTGTTATAATGCGAATACTTGAAATAGGTAAACGTATGCGCATTTATGAAAAACAAAAAACGGAAAGACACTGGAAAAAACAATTTGACCTTTTTGAACTTTCGGGGAAAAAAGCCGCTGTTATAGGTACAGGAGGCATAGGTGTTGAAATTGCAAAAAGGCTAAGTTCTTTTAATGTTGTAATAAGCGGTTTTAACCGAAGTGAAAAAAGCGCCCGTTATTTTGATAATATATATAATATCAAAAATATTAAAAGTGAAATACAACGATTTGATATTGTAATTATTGCAGCGCCTTTGGACAATATTACATACCATTTATTTAATGACAGTATGTTTGAACTGATGAAACAAAATTCTATATTAGTAAACGTCGGCAGAGGAGCCATAGTTGAAGAAGCGGCGCTTATCACTGCCCTTAAAAGCGGGAAGCTTATGGGGGCGGCAATAGATGTTTTTGAGCGGGAGCCTTTGGATAAAAGCAGCGTACTTTGGGAATTGGAAAATTTCTATTATTCTCCTCATAACAGCTTTGGTTCTGAAGAAAATGAAGGACGCATGTTTAATATGGTGTTTAAAAATCTTGAAAACTATATCAATAACCGCGAATTATCAAATAGACTCATTTAAAGTCCTATGTTTAAAAAACGACAATTAGTCAAAATATATTTATTAACAGTATTTATGTGACTTAATTGTTTAATAGTTCTATAATTAACACTTTTAATTTAAAGCATATTGTGTTATTCTGATAAAAACGGTCTATGGAGGTAGTTTTAATGAAAAAGTTTTTTAGATATATGGCGTTAATTGCCTGCACAATAACTTTAAACGGCACGGCATTCGCTGCAAGCGAAGTCAGCGAAACTGTTGGATTATCAGTTGAAACCGAATGTATAGACATCGGCGGCAAAACAATGATTCCTCTCAGAAAAGCGTATGAAGGCCTAGGGGCAGAAATAGAATGGGATAGTTCTTCGGGAGCAGTATCAATATTAAAAGAGGACACTGTAATAAAAACGAAACTAAACAGCAGAATAATGGAAATCAATGGCATCAATCTCGTTATGGAAAATCCTTTGCTGCTTATAAACGACAGTATATATATAACGGCGGATGCAGTTGCCGAAAGTTTGGGATGCAATATAAGTTTTGGCAGCGCTTCCGTATATTTATTTGAAAAAAACGATACGGAAAGCGCAGATGATACAGATAATCAAAGCGAACCGTTAGGGGAAGAGGGAGAGGAAAAATCATATACAATAATGTATTCGTCAATGCCGGGCACAATGTTTGTAAACTATCCGTCAGGAACCCCTAAAGTATCATGCAGAGTAGATACATTTAAAATATCGGATATAAAAGCCGTTAATGATAAATATCTTAAAATTAATGTTTTCCTTTCAGGAGATATTAATTATAATATCGGGGCCAACGGTGAAAATTATGCGGGAGACAAAAATATCAGATTATATTTAGTTTGTTATGACGAGGACGGGAAAAAAATAGCAAGCCCGTCTGTAGTGATTAAAGATGAAGGCTTTGAAATTAACAAGACCCTTAATGTACCGATAGAAACTGAACGAATTTCACTCGAATTAAAATAAATATTAGAAAGATTTAAAACCGCAGTTCAACATTTTTATATGGATTGCGGTTTTTGTATAAGACAAAACGTGTAAAAACTTATAATATATAAGTAAGGCGGCTGATAAAATGGGAAATATACTTGATTATATTAAATGGCGCGGAGATTTGGAGTTTGACAAGGATGAGTTTAATTCTATTGACGCGCTTATTTTAAGCCAGTTTTCATATTTAAACTTGGAGGATATCGTACCGGAAAGTTTTTCAAAAAAAATAAAGCTTAAAGAAGCGCTCAATATTTTTCTTGATTTATCTTATCAAAAAAAACGGTTGGAAACGGGACTTTTAATATCGGACGAAATTTTGTCTATGTTTAATGAAATGGGAAAAAGCAAAAGGTTTTCTGATATAAAGCTTTGCGGATATGTAAATTTAATTGACAAGGAAGAGGAGAAACAGTTTTCGGCTGTTACATCTATGCTTAATGACGGCAGCAATATAGTAATTTTCAGAGGCACCGACGACACGTTGGTCGGCTGGAAAGAAGATTTCAATATGAGCTTTTTGGATCATGTGCCGTCGCAGTCGGCAGCCGTTGAATATCTTACAAAAGCGGCGGAATGCCTTGAAGGGAGCCTGAGGGTAGCGGGCCATTCAAAAGGCGGAAACCTTGCGATTTATTCTTCTGCCTATTGCAGTGAAGAAATACGCAAAAGAATTATATGCATATATAACAATGACGGTCCAGGATTTAGTCAGGAATTCCTTTCAAAAAAAAGCTATAAAGATATATATAAAAAGATATATTCATATGTGCCGCAATCGTCTGTCGTTGGAATGATGTTTTCGTATCACCGGGAATTTAATGTAGTTCAGAGCAGGCAGTTTGGCCTTTTTCAGCATAACCCGTTTAATTGGCAGGTTCTCGGAAACAAATTTGTACTTTGCGATAAGATTACGGACAGCAGCGAATTTGCAGACAACACATTAAGGGACTGGATTTTAAAAATGGATAATGCGCAAAAAGAAAAATTTGTAGATGCGCTTTTTGAAATACTGGATTCTACCGATGCAAAAACACTTACGGAACTTAAATCCGACGGAATAAAAAATTCAGGATTAATCCTTAAGAATATAAGCGCGCTTGATGATGAAACTAAAGAGATATTAATTAAAACGGCACAGCTTTTAATAAAGTCTGCAAAAGAGAATTTGGTTTCAAATAAATCTTCAAAACCTGCGGCAAAAAAAAGAATAAACATAATAACTTCTAAAATACCATTGCCAAAAGGCAAAAAATATATAATAATAAAAGAGAAAAAGGAGAATTGATATGCGAAGAACAGATCGTCTTGTAACTGACAATTCTAAAATTGAAAGTTTTTTAAAAGAGTACGATATAATGCATGTTGGGTTTTACGACGGACATAAACCTTATATATTTCCCGTAAATTTTGGATATGAGTTTATAAATGAGAAACTTATATTATACTTCCATGGGGCCGACAGCGGAACAAAAGCCGAATTAAGCAAAAGCAGACCTGTAGTTGCATTTGAAATGGAACGTAATAACGGAGTTGCCGGCGACGGTACGCAGGGCTGCAAATACAGTTGCTTTTACAACAGCATAATGGGCAGCGGAACGATTACAGTATTGGAAAACAATTCCGACAAAAGGCATGCTTTGGATATAATTATGAAAAAGGCAACAGGTAAAAGCGGTTTTGAATATAATGAAAATGTATTGGATAAAACAAATGTATACAGAATTTCGGCCGATGAATTTTCAGCCAAAGAAAAAATATATTGATTACTAATAAAATATTTTATAATAATATATACAAATACATTTACGTTTCATAAGGAGGTATATTTATGGATATAAAAATCAGGCCTATGGTTAAAGACGACTGGCAAATGGTAAGCGAAATATATAAACAAGGCATAGAAAGCAACATGGCTACTTTAGAATATTTATGTCCTCCTTTTGACGAATGGGATGCGGAACATAAAAAGGTCGGGCGTTTTGTGGCCGAAAAAAACGGCGAAGTTGTGGGATGGATTGCTTTATCCGAAATATCCGGATGCGAAGCTTATAAAGGCGTATGTGAAGTAAGTATTTACGTTGATATGGACGAAAGGCACACAGGCATAGGAGAGGCTCTTGTAAAAAATGAAGTGTCGTTTGCTGACGACAACAATATATGGACTCTGCAGGCTACTGTATTGGACGAGAATGAAGCAGGGATACAGCTTTTTGAAAAATGCGGTTTCAGGCGCGTAGGCTATCGTAAAATGATTGGTATTGATAAATTCAGGCATTGGAGAAACACCATACTGTTGGAAAAAAGAAGCGGCGTGATAGGTTTTACAGGATGCGATATGGAACATTGCAGTATGAAAGAAAAAATGATGTAATATTTTAAGTGTTTTTATAAGCTGTTGAAAAGCTTTAATAAACTTTTCAACAGCTTTTTTATTTAATATGCGAATAAAAAATATACAAGGTTCATTTATTTTATATATCTTATATTCTGTCAGCCGTTAAGAAAATCAAGTTTGTTTTTTCGGTCTGCAAATGTTTATGATTATTTATTTTACTTATCATATCTATTTGTGGTACATTCTTATTTTCTAAGTTTATTTTCCAGCATGTGCAAAACTTGGCGGTTCAGCTTTTGTCCGGCCGAATGAGTTTTCCGGAGAAGGGGTTGAAAGGTTGAAATAAAGCCTGGAATCTTCTGTTACGCCGAAATCCTTGTTGCTGCCTGTATCCTGAACCTTATTGAACGCCTCTCTGAACATTGCATTGTGGGCTTCTTCCCTGTTAAGGAGAAAGTCTATAGTATCCCTTACTTTTTTATCTTTGATTTGTCTGTAAAGATATTCGTATACCACTTTCGCCCTCTGTTCAGACGCAATATTAGATAATAAATCTGCGCATAAATCTCCCGTTACAGTTACATAATCTGATGTCCATGAATATCCCGAGGAATTCATAAGCCCGGGATTTAGGCCGAGTATGACATGGGTCTGGATTTCGCCTGCTGAAACTGTTTCATAATCTACATCATGACCGTTTAACAAATTAATGGTAGCGGCCACCATTTCAAGATGGCTGAGCTCTTCGGCTGCAATATCCATAAACAGATCCTTAATTGCAGGGTCTTTTATCCTGAAGCTTTGGGACATATACTGCATTGCTGCCTTAAGTTCGCCATTTCCGCCTCCTAGCTGTTCCTGAAGGAGAACGGCATATTGCGGATTCGGTTTTTCAATACTGACAGGTTTGAGAAGCTGTTTTTCGTGTTTAAACATTATGACACCTCCAATAAATTTTAATATTATTATGAGCATATAATTGAGCTTAATGTATCCGACATTTATTTTTTAAGTGAATATTTTTCTTGTAAAAGGGGAATTAAAAAATATAAATTATAGTTTACTTAGTTTTGAAGGCTATAATTTTAAATATTTAAAGAATAAGGGGCTGTTTAAATGGATAATAACAAAGACTGTGATATTGAATTTACAACATATGACAGGCTGTTGAAATCATGGGAAAATTCAATGGAATTGACAAGAGATTACAGTATATATTCTAAAGATAAAGAACATGATCCTAAAGTTAGAGAAGTTTTTGCCGAATTTGCTAAAGATGAAGGGATGCATGCGGCAAAATTAAGAGAACTTATAATTGAACGTAAAAATAAAAGATAATTTTAATGTCAGATTAATGCCGCTGCTAATAACTGCTTTCAGTTATTAAGCGGCATTTTTTAGTTCAAAATATATTCTAAATTCGGAGTATGAATATTTCACATAACCTTCGGGATAATAAAAAGTAAAACTAATCACAAATATTTTTTATATCAATTTTACTGTGGAAATTCAGAAGTTCACAGTATAGCCGTTTTATATTGAACGTGCGGCATCACAAAAGTACATTGACATAAAATATAAACTTATAAATTATTAAAGAAACTATAGGCGTACCGATTTACTGCCGAACTCGGTAAAAAGCGCTCAATATATTTAAATTGCATGGAGGCCGACATGTCAGAAAAAAAGATTCATTATGCGTGGATAATACTTATCGGCGTAATACTTATACGAGGATTTTCGGGAGGGTGTATCAATATGACTTCCGGCCTGTTCCTTGCTCCTGTTTCAAATGAAATAGGGGTTGGTATCGGCAGGCTTTCCATATATTTCAGCATTACATCTGCCGTCATGGTTTTTTGGTTTCCGATAGCAGGAAAACTAATGAATAGATACGATGTCAGAGTTATGGCTTTAATCGGCGCGCTGCTTCATACACTGTCTTTTGCAGCATTTGGCTTTATGAAAAATGTTTACGGGTGGTACTTGCTTTCCATTCCTAGCGCTATGGGCGCCGCTCTTACAGTAAATCTATTAGGACCTATACTTATCAACAGGTGGTTTATAAAAAATCCCGGAACGATGATTGGTATACAAATGGCGTTTGTAGGTATTTTCGCCGCAATTTTTCAGCCGATAGCTTCATTTAAAATAACGGAAAACGGTTGGAGATATGCATATATAACTATAGGGCTTTTGGCTTTTTTTATGGCTTCGCTGTCATCTGTATTTTTATTAAGGAATTCACCTCAAAGCGTTAATTTAAACCCGCTGGGATATAAAAAAAATAACGCAGACGCCGGCTGTAAATCGAAAGAAATAGATATTGATGAAGCAACTGCTGTAAAATCAGCGTCGTTTTATTTGCTTTTGTTTTTTATGATAGCCATAACCGGAGTCGGTGTGTTTACACAGCATATTCCTACGTTCGGAGCTGAAAAAGGATATTCGGTTGAAGAAACGGGAATTGTACTTTCACTTGCGTCGATCGGAACAACATTCGGTTCTGTAATTATAGGATATATATGTGACAGTTTCGGCAGTTTAAAAACATGTTACGGCATAATTTTAACCGGTATTATATCTGTATTCGGTTTTTTATTTTTTGCAGGAAGCTACTTGATTTTTCTTATATCCGCTTTTATATTCGGATTTACAGCATCGGGAATAGCCGTATTATCTCCTATTTTAACAAAAACATTTTTTGGAGATTCAGATTATGAAAAAATTTATTCAAAGGTTGCTATGGGAGCTCCGATATCCTCAATTATATTAATACCGGCATATGGATTTATGTTCGATTTGTTCAAAAATTATTCGGCAGTACTTATCATTATGATAGTATTATTGTTAATATCTGCTTTATGCATAAATATAGGCTGGAAAAAAAGATACAAAAGCAGTGGTTGTTCCGCTTGTAAATAACTTGATTATATTGATAAAAACCGCGTTTATATGATAAAATAGAAAAATATATATTTGAGGTGATAATATGGCCATTCTTGTTACTGGCGGGGCAGGGTATATTGGAAGCCATACATGCGTAGAGCTTCTTAAAAAAGGATATGAGGTTATTATAGCTGATAATTTTTCAAATTCTGATGAAAAAACAGTTTTAAAAATCGAAGAAATATCAGGGAAAAAAGTGAAATTATACAGATGCGATTTATTGGATTATAATTTATTGGATTATATTTTCGGCAGTGAAAAAATATCCGGCGTTATACACTTTGCCGGTTTAAAAGCTGTCGGAGAATCTGTAAAAATTCCCATTTTATATTATGAAAATAATTTAAACGGTGCAATAAACCTATTTAAAATAATGGACAGACATTCTGTAAGGAACATTGTTTTCAGCTCTTCGGCAACAGTTTACGGATTAAGCGGAAAATCGCCTGTTAAAGAAGATTTCAATTTAAGCGCTGAAAATCCATACGGCAGAAGTAAATTGATTTTAGAGAATATTCTTAATGATATTTACATATCAAATAATAACTGGTCGATTGCAATTTTACGGTATTTTAATCCAATAGGAGCTCACAAAAGCGGACTTATAGGCGAAAGCCCAAAAGGCACGCCAAGTAATTTACTGCCGTATATCTCACAAGTTGCGATAGGAAAACTACCGTATGTTCAGATATTCGGAAATGATTATAAAACAAAAGACGGTACCGGCGTCAGGGATTATATACATGTTGTTGATTTGGCCGAGGGTCATATCAAAGCGATTGAAAAATTGTCGATCGAAAAACACGGAATTTTCACTTATAATTTGGGCACCGGAAAAGGATACAGTGTTTTGGAAGTTATTAAAACATTTGAAGAAGTATGCGGAAAAGAAATAAAATATAAATTTTGTCCACGAAGGGAAGGGGACATAGACGAGTGCTATGCAGACTGTTCCCGAGCTGTAAAAGAACTTGGATGGGAACCCCAATATGGGCTGAAAGAAATGTGCGAAGATATATGGAGATGGCAGACGCTTAATTCTGAAAAATAAAAAAGAGGGGGATATCATGCTGTTAAGTTTTGATTATGGCATACTTAATTTTATACACGACAACTTAACGTGCAGGGCAGGGGATATATTTTTTCCTATTTTTACTAAACTTGGAAGTTTTGGTTTATTGTGGATAATTATTGCGGCTTATTTAATTTTTATAAAAAAAGATAAAAAATACGGTATTACTGTTATATTAGCTCTTTTACTTTCTTTGTTGATTGGAAATATAATACTTAAAAATGTAGTTGCAAGGCCGCGACCGTTTGATGGATTGGAATTTATTAATTTGCTGATTCCGGCTCCACAGGATTTCTCATTTCCTTCAGGCCATACTATGAGTTCATTTGCAGCGGCATTTGTCTTATATAAACGCAGCGGCAGGAGTGGAGCCTTAGCTTTGTTGACAGCGGCCTTAATGGGATTTTCAAGGCTGTATCTGTATGTACATTATCCAAGCGATGTTATCTGTGGGGCTGTTTTAGGAATTCTGGCTGCAAATATTGCTTTATTTGTATCAAATAAAATTTATCCTGCATAAGATATAATAATTTTATGTAAGGATGGTGTGACAATGCCCAGAGTATATTTAAGCCCGTCTGTACAGGAGTATAACCAATTTCATAGCGGAGGAACAGAAGAACAATATATGAACTTAATTGCTGACGCTATTGAGCCTTATTTGATTGCAAGCGGAATTGAATTTGGAAGAAATAACCCAAACAAGCCGCTTGGCGATGCAATAAACGAATCAAATATGGGAAACTACGATTTACATGTCGCAATACACAGCAATGCAGCCCCCGAAAATCTTTCAGGGCAAATAAGAGGAACTGATATTTATTATAGCCCAAACAGCTAC
This sequence comes from Anaerotignum faecicola, assembly GCA_024460105.1. NCBI lineage: Bacteria > Bacillati > Bacillota > Clostridia > Lachnospirales > Anaerotignaceae > Anaerotignum > Anaerotignum faecicola. Next base: position 41,829 of record JANFXS010000003.1, on the reverse strand, counting down.
TATGGCAGAGAGTTTGCTAAAATATTGCAGAATAATTTTAAAAATATATATCCTACGCCTGATGAAGTTGAAATACTGCCTACAACAACTTTACGGGAAATTAGAAGGACAACTGCTCCGGCAGCCCTTATTGAAGTTGCTTATCACGATAATCCGGAAGATGAGGCATGGATAAAAAATAATATAAATCAAATTGCGGAAGCAATAGCGCTGTCAATAGCGGAATACTTTGGCGTTCCATTTGTTGCGCCTATGATTGATGAGGATAGTTTTGTAACTTATAATTTATTTTAACTTAATTTCTGACATATCAAGATATGATGGATTATTTATATTAGAAAATATGCCGGGAAAAATCTTTATTTTTTATAAGGAACAGAAAGTAAAAACTTAAAACTAATATATTATACGAGGTATAGTTTACATAATATATTTATGGTGAACTATACCTCGTATATTGCTTTTAACTTTATCGCACAAATACAAGCTATTTTTTAAAATGCCACAGGCAGTTGCTTATTAAGTAAACTAAAAAGTGCTATAATATACATGAGGTGATTAATTAATGGAAACTAAAGATATTTTATTGGAATTACGCAGAAAGAAAAATATGACTCAGGAAGAATTTGCAGAAAAAATATTTGTTACCAGGCAAGCCGTTTCAAGGTGGGAAAACGGTGAAACAATACCAAATGTTGAAACTTTAAAATTAATTTCAAAATCATTTGATATATCCATTAATACATTGCTTGGTTCGCCAAGAGAACTTATATGCCAATGTTGCGGTATGCCTCTTGACGATAATCTAATGAGCAGAGAAAATGACGGAACTTTCAACGAGGAGTATTGTAAATGGTGCTATTCAAATGGAAAATTTATATATAACGATATTGATGTTCTAATTGAATATTTGGAAAAGCATATGTCTAACGACAGTTGGCCGGCAGAGCAAGTAAGAGATTATTTTAAATGCTTGCTGCCAAAACTTAAATATTGGGACAATAAAACGTTGTAATTATATAATTTATGCAGATATGTTGTAATAAATTTAATACTTTAAACCGGATAAATTTAGTTGCGGTTACAGTATTTAAGAGATTTAAAATTGTTGGCGGCCGTATCGATTTTAAAATAACGTTTGGCAGACTTACTATAGCACAATAAATAGAAATGATGAATATAAATAATTTCTAAATTATTATTTTGTAAATTCATATATAGATGATTCAGTTACATAGTTATTTGGGGCTAATCCCAAAATCGTAAAAATCTCTATAACTATTCGTAAAAGTTGTGTTTTGCGAATAGTTGTGCATTAAACAAAATAAGGCATTATTAATTAATTATAATGCCCTATCCTAAATATAATTATAATATAATTATAAAATCAGATTAAAATTTTTACTGATAATACAAAAAATCAATACCTTCTTCTTTTATTATTTTTAAATTTATAAACATTCCTGGAGCGTCGGCGTCTTGATGATACAAATTTTATTATTAAAGCAATAACAATAATTACTGCGGCGCCAATTCCAAACTTAATAAGCCCATCCTTTGTAAACAGCTTTGAAGCAATATCTTTAAATGTATATCCGATTTTTTCAAAGAAAGTTGCTTCTTCAACAGTCCTTCCTGCATATACAGGCGTTTCTGCAAGGACTTCGCCATTATACTTGTAAGATACTTTTCCGATTTCCGTATCCTGCGTAATTGGAGCATTTATAAAAGTAGTTGGCGTTTCACTGTCTTTCGTATCTTCCTGATATATATATTCTTCATTCGTTATTTCTATGTCGGTTTCAATAGCTCCAAGAACTTCTTTATCAAGGTATAAAGATATATCTTCTTTGATAATTAAATCAAGGTTATCGCCGTCGGCTTTATTGTGATTATGAAGCGGAACTTGTCCTACAACAGAACCGTTTTGGGCTATTGTAAAGAAATTATAATTTTCAAAACCATAATTAAATAATGCCGCCGCATCTTCCCAACGTCCGGGATCTTCTGAATTAAATATTATTGCAACAAGCTGTATTCCGTCTTTTTCAGCAGATGCGGCAATGCAGTCTCCGGCTTCATCTGTAAATCCTGTTTTTAATCCTGTTGCATATGGATACGCATACTCGCCGTTTGTGATTAAAAGGTTATGGCTGCTCCAATTATATTCTTTTGTTCTCACTCCTGCCGAATCTTTATCTTCCATGCTGTTTCCGCTGTAGCTTTTTTCGGAACATATTTGCATTAAAACATCATATTCTAAAGCTTTCGACGCAATTTTTGACATATCATGAGCAGTTGTATAATGATTTTCGTCATGATATCCATGAGGATTAGAAAAATTTGTATTGGTGCAACCCAATTCTTCCGCCTTTTTATTCATCATTTCAGAGAATAATACGTCGCATTCTTTAGGGCTTAATGTGTCGTCGTTTTGAACTTTCTTTACAACTGCGTTTGCAATTACCTCAGCCGTGTCATTGCCGCTTGGTATAATAAGGCCGCGTATCAAGTTCCTCACTGTTATGGATTCTCCTCTGACATGGCCGGCTTTGCTTGAATCAAGAGACACTTCATTAATTTCATTTCCAACTAAAATAACGTCGTCCGGAGAAAAATTATCAAGCGCTATAATTGCTGTAAGCAACTTTGTCATACTTGCAGGATACATTTTTTTATCAGCATTTTTTTCAAAGAGAACTTTTCCTGTTGAAGGTTCTATTAAAATGGCGGCTTCTGCTTTTACTTCCGGCTTTTCGGCCGCAAATGATATATTTGAAAACACAAAAGTAAAAGCGAGAAGCATAAGCAACATAACTTTTTGTTTAAATATCTTCATATTAAACTCTCCCACTATATAACTTATAAAACAATAAAACAACGGAATTAAATCAGGATTATGTAACAAACATATGTATTTTTAAATATTCTAACATATTTGTTAAACAGTAACAAGTCCTTGTTCAACCATAGCCTGTAAGCCCATTATAATTCCAATCTTAGCATGATGCCAGCTTAAACCTCCCTGAAAAAATACATTATAAGGCGGTTTTATCGGTGCATCCGCACTTAATTCTATTGAAGAACCTTGAACAAAAGCGCCTGCCGCCATTATAACAGGACAATCGTATCCGGGCATGTCCCACGGTTCAGGCTTTACAAAACTGTCAACGGGAGCGCCGCGCTGTATGCCTTGACAAAATGCAATAACATTTTCGGCGCTTTTCATTTTAATACACTGAACAATATCTGCCCTCTTTTCATCTGTTTTCGGGAGAGTTTCAAATCCAAGCCCGCTGAACAATGCGGATAGAAACACTGCGCCTTTAACGCTTCCTCCTACAACTTGAGGGGCTGTAAACAGTCCCTGGAAAAGCGCAGGCGTAATTCCGAGCGTCGCCCCTACTTCTTTGCCCAGGCCGGGAGATGTGAGGCGGACAGCGGCATTTTCAACAAATTCTTCCCTTCCTACAATATATCCTCCTATAGGGGCAAGGCCGCCGCCGGGATTTTTAATTAATGAACCGACGATTAAATCCGCGCCGACTTCCGTAGGCTCGGTTTTTTCAACAAACTCACCATAGCAGTTGTCAACCATACATATAATATTTTTATTGATAGTTTTTATAAATTTTATTAATTCGCCTATTTTCTCTACAGAAAGCGACTGCCTGTATTCATATCCCTTTGAACGTTGTATTGTAACAAGCTTTGTTTTATTTGTTATTGCTTTTTCGATATTATCATAGTCGAAATTACCGTCTGGAAGCAGATCCACCTGCCTGTATGTTATTCCGAATTCACTTAGCGAGCCCTTTTCCTTTCTTATACCGATAACCCCCTGCAAAGTATCATATGGAACGCCTACAGGAGAAAGTATTTCATCACCGGGTCTTAAATTGCCGGACAACGCAACTGTAAGGGCATGCGTTCCTGATATAATCTGAGGCCTTACAAGGCCGCTTTCCGCTTTAAATACGTCTGCATAAACCTGTTCAAGAGTATCGCGCCCCAAGTCATTGTAGCCATACCCTGTTGTAGCCGCAAAGTGTGTATCGCTTAATTTGTTTTTCTGCATAGCGGCCAAAACTTTAAGTTGATTAAATTCTGTTATTTCGTCTATTTTTTTAAACTTTAATTCTAAATCTTTTTCTATTTTGCAGGCATAATTCCAGATATTGTGGCTTATGCCGAATTTCTCATATACAAATTCACTTAATTCCAATTCAAACAGCTCCCCACTGCTTTTTATTTAATTCCATAAATATAACTGCGTTTTAAAAAGGCATAAATACCTCACAAATAAAATTTTTTATATTTCGGAGTTTCATACCGCTTGCCATAGAATCCGCGCCTGACGGTCAAAACCGTGTGTGCCATTGCAAACCGAAGCTGCGGCAGTATAACATAATTAAACATCATGGCAGATTGCCATTATATTTCAGCCGCGCCGCCGTTTTTCAAATATCCTATTATTTGTCTGACTGTTGTTTCCTTATCTTTTTCTGTAACATCTATCCATATACCGTCGGTTTTTTGTCTGAACCACGTAAGCTGCCTTTTTGCAAATCTGCGCGTGCTTTGCTTTAATATATTTATCGCTTCATCCAGTTCCATTTTCCCATTAATATAAGGTATAAGCTCTTTATATCCAATACCCTGCATAGATATAATACTGCTGCCGTAACCCATATCTATCAGCTTTTTTACTTCTTCTGTCAATCCGTTGCTAATCATTATGTCAACCCTTTGATTTATCCTGTCATAAAGTTTTGTTCTGTCCATGCTTAAAATAAAAAAAGAAACATTATAAGGCGATTGTTTGTTTTTGGCATCATTATTGTGTTCAGACATTTTTTCCCCTGTTTGTATATAATATTCGATAGCCCTTATAACTCTTTTTAAGTTATTTTCATGCACAATCGCTGCATATTCCGGATCAATTTTTTTTAGCTTTTCGTACATATAACATTTACCGTACTTTTCCGCCTCGTCATAAAGCTGGCGGCGGATATGTCCGTCATCATAAGTTGACATAAAATTATTATCGTAAACCAATGCGTTTATATAAAATCCGGTTCCTCCGACAATTATGGGAATTTTTCCCTTTGAATATATTTCCTCAATATATTTTTTGGCCATGCTTTGAAAAACCATTGCGTTAAACTCTTCATCGGGATAAAGCTCGTCTATCAAATAATGCTTGATTCCGCACATTTCAGCCTTTGAAGGCTTTGCCGTGCCTATATTCATATATTTATATACCTGCATGCTGTCTGCGGATATAATTTCACCGTTTATTTTTTTTGCAAGTTCTATAGAAATATCAGTTTTCCCACAGGCTGTCGGCCCGGTAATAATTATGAGAGGTTTTTTCATATCAATCCCCCGATTAATTCATTGTATACGTTTAAACTTTTTTTCAAGTTCATATTTAGTAAGTTCTATAATTGTAGGCCTGCCATGCGGGCAGCTGAAGGGGTTATCAAGTTTTAAAAGCCTCTCTATAAGTGAAACCGCTTCTTGAACCGACAATTTATCATTGGCTTTAACAGCGGCCTTGCATGCTATAGTTGCGATTGTATGTATCTTTTTATCATACACATTTTCATTTTGGCCTACTCCCAAAGTGTCGAGTATTTCTGTAAAAAAGCTAAGATTTTCCGGAGTTTGAAATATGTACGGCATGCCTTTAATCACATAGTTAATACCGCCTAAAAATTCAATGTCAAATCCAAATCTTTCCATAAGCTCCACATTTTCATTAAGCAGGATTGCTTCCTTTTCGCTTAAATTAAGCGCTATAGGCTGCAATATACGCTGTGAAACAACATCGCCGTTTTTAAATTCATTCATAATACGTTCAAAAAGTATTCTCTCATGAGCGGCATGCTGATCTATAAGAAATATGCTTGATCCCTGTTCAACTATCCAATATGTTGAAAAAATTTGGCCTGTTATTTTATAATTATTGAAAAATCTTTCAGCCTGTTCGAGTTCTTCGATATTATCCGGCGTCGGCATTATTTCCTGCCCTACATCCTTATCAGGTATATACCCCAACTGCCGTTCTTTCAGTATATTCTTACCGCCGTTTATATCTTCGGAATCCATTTTATTTTTATAAAGCTCCTTCAGTTCGTCAATGGAATGTCGTGTTCCTTCACTGTTATATTTAACGGATTCGTCAACTTTGGAAAATATATTTTTATTAATGACTTCCGTTATGTTCGTTTCCGGTATAACTTCCTGTTTAAATCGATTTGAGTCATGAGGGGCAGTATTCCCTTCGTCTTTATTTGCACAACTATTTTGATTGTCCAAGAAGTTTCCGTTTTCGATTAGTTTTTTTACTTTTTCCGACGGGGCGCTATTCCAATCTGATTTCGGTATTAACGCTATAGATTTTAACGCCTCATAAACGGCATTATATATAAAATCATAAATTACGTCGTCATCCCTGAAACGAACTTCGAGTTTTGCAGGATGTACATTAACATCAACCATATCGGCGCTTAAAGTAAGGGACAGTATAAAAACCGGAAACTTTCCTATCATAAGACGGGTTTTGTAGGCTTCTTCAACTGCTTGTGAAACGACGTCGTTTTTTATGAAACGTCCGTTTATAAATAGATTTTCGTAATTTCTGTTGCCTCTTGAAAGTTCCGGTTTCCCTATAAGCCCGAAAAGCCTAAAACCGTTTTCTTCACATGAAACATCTATCATTTTTTGGCTCATTTCTTTTCCGTAAACATGGAAAACAGCCGTTTTTAAATCATTGTTGCCGCTGGTATGGAGCATTACGTTTCCGTTATTAATATACTTAAAAGAAATTTCCGGATGCGCAAGCGCAAGCTTATTAACTGTGTCAGAGATATATCCGCTTTCAGTTGCCGGCTTTTTAAGGAACTTTCGTCTTGCGGGCACGTTGAAAAATATGTTTTTAACTGTTATTGACGTTCCTCCTGCACAGGCACATTCGCTCTCTTCAATCATATTTCCGCCGCTTATCTCAATTTTACAGCCAAGCTCTTCATTTTGGGTCTTTGTAACCATTTCAATCTGAGAAACAGAAGCGATACTTGCAAGAGCCTCGCCCCTAAATCCGAGAGAATATATATAGTCAAGATCCTCTATATCGGAAATTTTGCTTGTCGCATGACGAAGGAAAGCCGTTTTAACCTGTTCTTTAGGTATACCGCTGCCGTTGTCGCTTATTTTAATAAGGCTTGTTCCGCCGTCGCGTATTTCTATAGTTACGGCGCTTGCCCCGGCGTCTATGGAATTTTCTGCGAGTTCTTTAACAACCGAACTTGGCCGTTCAACTACTTCGCCGGCAGAAATTTTATTTATAGTGTTATTATCAAGCAAACGGATCTCTCTCATAGCTATCACATTCCTTTTGTTTTCTTTTGAAGGTCAAAAAGTACCTGAATTGCCTGTATAGGAGTTAAACTCATAACATCTATGCTGTTTATCTCATCTGCAAGCTGCGTATCTTGTGCGTTAAAAATATCGAGCTGCTGCGTTGTTTCTTCATTCAGCAGTTCGGACTCAGCCGCAATTTTTTTTGCTTTTTTTGTAATATCAGCGGCGTTCAACTGTTTTAAAATAGCTTTCGCACGTTTGATTACTTTTATCGGAAGCCCTGCAAGGCGGCCTACATGTATGCCATAACTGTTATCGGCTCCGCCCCGTACAATTTTTCTCAGGAATATAACGTCTTCTCCCTGCTCTTTAACAGTTATACAGTAATTTTTAACTCCGGGCAGTTTCCCTTCTAATTCTGTTATCTCATGATAATGCGTTGCAAATAATGTTTTTGCGCCTACGCATTTCTTATCCGCTATGTACTCCAAAACAGCCCATGCAATACTTAATCCGTCAAAAGTGCTTGTGCCGCGTCCGATTTCATCCAATATTAAGAGACTGTTTTCCGTTGCGTTGTTTAATATATTCGCAACTTCTATCATTTCTATCATAAACGTACTTTGGCCTGAAGCTAAATCGTCGGAAGCGCCGACTCTGGTAAAAATCCTGTCAACAATCCCGATTTTTGCACAGGCAGCCGGAACAAAACTCCCAATCTGCGCCATTAACACTATTAAAGCTGTTTGACGCATATAAGTGGATTTTCCCGCCATATTCGGCCCTGTGATAATAGAAAGCATATTTTCATCTTTATCAAGGAGCGTATCATTCGGTATAAAATCAGAATTAATCATTTTTTCAACAACAGGATGCCTTCCGTCTTTAATATCTATAATGCCGTCGTCAGATATATCCGGCATACAGTATCCCTGTTTTTCGGCCACCTCGGCAAGCGACTGCAAAACGTCGGCCACAGCTGTAATTTCAGCGCTTTTTTGAACGCGAATAACTTCTTTTGCTACGGCGTCCCTTACTTCGGAAAATATCTTATATTCCAAATCAACGGTCTTTTCGGCGGAACCCAATATTAATTCCGCCAAATCATTTAGTTCGGCTGTCATATACCTTTCACAGTTGGCCAACGTTTGTTTACGCATATATCTTTCAGGAACTTCTTCCAAATTGCTTTTTGTTACTTCGATATAATAGCCGAATACTTTATTGTACCGTATTTTAAGATTTTTAATGCCTGTAAGTTCTCTTTCCGCCCTTTCAAGATCCGATATCCATGTTTCACCTTCGTCTTTCGCACGCAGGAGCACATCAAGTTCGCTGTTGAAGCCCTTTTTTATAATTCCACCTTCACGCACGGTTACGGGCGTATCCTCATCAATTATAGCGTCTAATATTATTTTATATATATCTTCAAGGGAATCCAAGCTCTCGGAAAGTTCCGCAAAATAGCTGCTTTCACATTTTTTCATGGCGTCTTTAAGCGCCGGAAGGTTTTTAACAGAATTTCTTAAAGCTACCAGATCCCTACAGTTTGCGGTATTATAAATAACTTTGCTCATTATACGCTCAAAGTCATACATTGAATCAAGTATTTCTTTGATTTCTTCCCGTATAAAAAAATTATCTTTTAATTCGCTTACAGCTTGGAGCCTTTTTTCTATATCTTTTTTGTTTATCAGAGGCTGTTCAACCCATCTTCTTAAAAGCCTGGCTCCCATTGCAGTTTTCGTTTTATCAAGCACCCATAATAACGAGCCTTTTTTATTTTTTTCTCTCAGAGTTTCACTGAGTTCAAGGTTTCTTCTTGAACTTATGTCCAAAACCATGTATTGTCCAGTGGAATAACTTTTGATATTGGAAATATGGTATAGGTCTATTTTTTGCGTTTGATATAAATATTCAAGCAAGCTTCCGGATGAACACACACAAAATATTTTATCCTTTAGTCCCAGTCCGTCCAGACGGTCTACAGCAAAATGACGGCACAAACGCTTATTTGCGGAATGATATTCAAATATCCAGTCGTCGCATATATTCAATTTCAGGTTAAATTTTCTTTCTGTTTCAATTCCTTCTGGGATTGATTTAAATCCAGCGTTGCATATAATTTCCGAAGGGCAGAATTTTGCGATCTCGTCTAAAAGTTTTGACGCCGCGTCTGCACCTGAAAACTGGGTAGTTTGAAATTCTCCTGTTGTAACGTCGCATATAGAAAAACCAAAACCGTTTTTGTCACAGTATACGCAAGCAAGGAAATTATTTTTTTTCTCATCCAAAACTGTGTTGTCAATCAACGTTCCGGGCGTTACAATTCGGACCACGTCCCTTTTGACAATGCCCTTTGCAAGTTTTGGATCCTCAACTTGTTCGCATATAGCGACTTTATACCCTTTTTCAACCAAACGCGATATATAAGTATCGGCTGAATGGAAAGGAACGCCGCACATAGGCGCGCGTTCCTCCTGTCCCCAGTTTTTACCCGTTAATGTTATTTCAAGTTCCTTACTGGCAATAATGGCGTCGTCAAAAAACATTTCATAAAAATCTCCCAGACGGAAAAACAGCAGGCAGTATTTATATTTTTCCTTAATTTCAAAATACTGCTCCATCATAGGGGTTAATTTTGCCATTATATTTTCCTCCAAAAATTCAACTTACTTTTAAATCAGTGGCAGCCGCTGCATCCTGCACAGCAGCTTGGATCGCATCCGCCCTGGGCTGAATCCTGACCCTGTATAGTTGCGCTTATAAGGTTGAAAACAGAATTTACAAAAGCGCCGTATTCGCTTTCTGCCTTCATAAGTCCCATTGTAATTTCATTTTCTTTGATTTCTTTTTCTTTTGCCACAATTTGTTCGCCAAGATCCGTAAGGATAGCTTTATCTGCGTTTTCGTCGCCCATAATTTCCTGCCACTTATTTTTAAGGTCGGTATATTCGTCTACAAGAGTTTTAGCGGCTTCGCTGTTTTCAAAAGTTTCCCTTGCGGCATAAAGCTTCTGCGCCTCTTCACATTCAAGCATTTCTTTACCTAATTCCCTTGCCTTATCATAAATACTCATTTTTTCAAATCCTTTCTCCAATTAAATAAAATGTTTTATTCCCTGTTATTTTAACAGGAACAGTTTGGCCAATAATATCTTTGTTTCCCGGAAAGTGAACAAGGCAGTTGTTCTCACTTCTTCCGGAAACAATATTTTCATCCTGCTTGCTGACGTCTTCAACTAATATGTTAAGAGTTTTGCCAACAAAACCGGAGTGAATTTCATATATTTTTTTATTTACCGCATCAACAAGCCTGTTAAATCTGTCTTTAACCGTTTTCTCGTCTATCTGGTTATCCATAACGGCTGCGGGCGTGCCTGTTCGTTTTGAGTATATAAATGTAAATGCCGTCGAAAATCCTACGGTATTAACAACGTCAAGCGTATCTAAAAAGTCATCCTCGGTTTCTCCCGGGAAACCAACCATTATATCCGTGCTTAATAGTATATCCGGAATCTGTGACCTTATTTTATTTATAAGTTCAAGATATTTTTCCTTCGTATACTTTCTGTTCATTTTTTCAAGAATAGCGTTGCTCCCGGCTTGGAACGGAAGATGGAGATAATTGCATACTTTGCTGCATTCTTTCATCGCAAGTATAAGCTCGTCGGATAAATCTTTTGGATGAGAAGTCATAAACCGTATTCTTTCAATTCCGTCAAGTTCATTTATTTCTCTTAAAAGCTGTGCGAATGATACAGGAGGGTTCAAATTTTTGCCGTAGCTGTTTACGTTTTGGCCCAGAAGCACGATCTCTTTGATGCCGGAAGCCGCAAGACATTTAATCTCGTTTAAAATATCCTCTTTTTTACGGCTGCGTTCGCGCCCTCTTACATACGGGACTATACAGTAGCTGCAAAAATTATCGCATCCGTATGAAATATTAACGCTTGCTTTAAAAGGATACTCGAGAATTGTCGGTATATTTTCTACAATTCCTTTTTCTTCTTTCCATATATCAAAAACAGTTTCATTTGTTTCCAAATTTGTATATAATAATTCAGGCAGTTTATAAAGGTTAAATGTTCCAAATACAATATCAACATATTTGTATGATTTACGCAGTTTTTCAATTACGACGTCCTGTTGTGTCATGCAGCCGCAAAGGGCAATTTTCATATTTTTGTTTGTTTTTTTAAAGTGCTTAAGCCTTCCGAGCCTGCCGTATATTTTAACTTCGGCGTTTTCGCGTATACAGCATGTATTGTAAATTACAAAATCGGCGTCTTCCTCTGTCAGGCTCCTTAAAAATCCCATTTCTTCAAGCATTCCCGCTATTTTTTCAGAATCATGGGCGTTCATCTGACACCCTGTAGTAAATACAAAATATGTTTGTTTCCGCCCTGTGTCTTGTTCAAAATCAGAAAGATACCGTTTTATTTTTTCCATGTATTCCGTTTGTTTTGAAAATTTATTTGCCTCTGTTTCGGTATTTATTTTGTCGATATTCATAATTCCACCTTAATAGTTATTTTATGTGCCGAACTTATTTCATCTGCCGCATAAATTACATGAAGTCATATTCAATAACGCTGCAATCATAGTAGTTATGAGCCAGCCTAAAAACTTAGGGCTGTTGACAAAAGATTTTACATTCATTTTGCTTATTTTTGAATCAGACGTTTCTTATATTTAATTAAAATATAAACAATAGTAACAGAATTGGGTGAATAAATATATGTTAATGGTATTTCTTTATCCATTTGTGACGGAATATCTATCTATGCAATAAAAGATTCACATTTATTATAAATTTCCCAAATATTTTTATTGTTTTATTCGCGGCAATTTGTTTTATATTGAACCGTCCGTCATCATCTTCATGAGGATGTGGGATAAATGAAATCTTACCAATACATTGTTCGGTTATGCTTTTTATAATGATATTATATCCAGAGCCATATTTCAAAATTGTATATGGAATAAAGTAAGTAAAATACCGATAATAGTAAAAATTATTTTCAATTAATATCCAATCTGCTAAAAATTTATCTTTTTCATGTTATATTAATGTTGCTTCTTTATTTACGACAGCATATTTGAAAAAATTCCGAATATCAGTATATCATATAAAGGCCGTAACTTCAATATTTTAGAAATTTGAATTTACAGCCGAAAAAGCCTGCCGAAAATTTTCAGCAGGCATATAAGTATTTGAGCACGAAACCTAATTAAAAAAACAAGTTGTATTTTGAATTATATTTAGGCGCCCCAAACCTGTTTTAACACACGCATGGCATTTTTTCCTAATACTTTTTGTATATCCTCGTCGCTGTATCCATGTTTAACAAGCCATCTGAGAATATTCCACATTGCTTCTGTAGGGTTTTCCAAACCCTTTACAAATGGAACTTCGTCATATGAAACTGTTTGATTTAATACTGCCTTAGTCGATAATGTTTTTGCAAATGCATGATGCACTCCGACATGATCCCCATATAATGTATCAGGGCCAAAGCCTACATGATCAATCCCGATTAAATTTGCAATATATTCAAAGTGTTCCATTGTCGACTCTAAATCATGTGTTTTATTAGTCATTGTCATTGTTGTGTGCGGAGCAGACTCTATACAAACCAAACCGCCTTTTTCAGCAATAGCTTTGAACAATCTGTCCTCAGCCAAGCGCTTGCTGTCCCATAATGCCCTTGCGCCTACATGCGTGGCAACTATAGGATCTTTTGAGTATGTTGCCGCATCAAATGCAGTTTGCGGGCCGCAGTGAGAAACATCAATGAGCATTCCCAATTTATTCATCCTGTCAACGCATACTTGGCCGAAACGCGTCAACCCGCCGTCATTAGTTTCTTTAATTCCCGATCCTAATGCATTTGATTCGGAATAAACAAGTCCTAATAAGCGGACGCCTAATCCGTATAAAATATCAATGCGATCCGGATCGTTTTCAATAGGTGCGGCTCCCTCTATAGAAGCTACCCATGCAATTTTGCCTTCTTTATGCGCACGGATTATATCTTCCGTAGTACGGCAATGTATTAAAAAATCCTGATGCGCAATATCGCACATACGCATACCTAAATCATGAATAATATCCTGCCACTTCCAGCCCCATTTAGATGAAATAGTATTTAAGCCGTCCATCATATTATCGAAAACACAGTCCAAACAAGAATGTGACAACGCCTCGTAGGCACAGACATTTCTGCCCGCCTGATTATATGAAAGGATCTCCTCCTCAGTTACTTTTTTAGGGAAATGTACCGGATGTTCATGGAGAGATATTATAATACTTTCTTCCGCCAGTTTTTTAACCCTAACTTCCTGCTCCTCATCCAACGGCAAACGGTATTCGCCCGCCCAATTCCAATCGGCTAATTCAAAATCTTTGTAATCTTTTCCGGCCTCTAAATAGGAATATGCTTTATAACCTTTATAACCTGTTTTAATTCCCATTTTATTTCCTCCTTTTAAATTTATTTATGATAATCGCCGCCGGCATATACCAGCGGCGTATCTTATCATTTATTTTTCATATACATGCGTTAAATCTTTTACATCCATAACTCCATATAATCCCGGCGTTAAACTCCAGCCTGCAAATTTATTTGAACATCCATATGCTTTTGTACGCACCCAGCAGTTTACTACGGGAAGTTCGTCTACATATATTTTCTGGAATTCGTCCAACAATTCAAGCCTTTTCGCTTTGTCAGGCTCTGTTTCAAGCTGGGCCAAAATGGAGTCTACGTTTTCATTATAGTATTCCATAAAATTCATCGAACAGTCCGATAAATAAATATTTGAAAGACCTTTAGAATCCACGTCGTCAATAACGCCCCACTCCTGAATATTAATATCATAGTCGTGTCCCTGAACAACATTGCTTGTAAATGCCGCAATATCAAGAGATTTTATGTTTATCTTAAAACCGGCTTGTTCTGCATTTGATTTAAATATATTTGCTACCGCATCGATATTATTGCTTGAGTTTTTATATACCACTTCAAATTCCATAGGCTTGCCGTTCATCTCACGCACGCCATCGTTATCTGTATCTGTGTATCCGGCGTCATCCAACAATTTGTTTGCGCCTTCAATGTCAAATGCCGGATATGTAATATTTGACTGTACCAAATCAGTATATACCGGTGAAACAGGAGTTTCCATTTTCCTTGCCCCGCCTTGAAGAGCCGCCGTTACTATGCCGTCCCTGTCTATTGTCATTGCCAGAGCCTGCCTTACGGTTTTATCACTTAAAAATTCATTGCTGCAATTAAACGCTAAGTAACCGTAGCCTAAAGACTCAACGCTTTCAATAGTAAACTGCCCGTCCGAATCAGCTAGCTGATTTTGCGCTGAAACAGGAAGTTCGGTTCCCGAAACGTCAACCTCGCCGTTTTTCATAGCCAAAACCAATGCGTTCGGATCTGCATAAACGCGGAAAATAATTTTATCCAAATAAGCTCCCTGTCCATCGTTGGCAAGCGGCCAATTCTCAACACGCTCTAAAGTATAGTATTCGCCCTTTGCATAGTCTGTCAATTTATACGGGCCGTAACCTACGCCGTTAAATTCAAAGTTCATCGGATCATCAACATTTTCGTAAATATGTTTCGGCATAATGTCAACCCAATACCCCATTTGGCTTACAAAGCTTACAGAAGGGATTGATAAATGGAATATAACGGTTGTGTCGTCTACAACCTCCGAACTTTCAACAGATTTGAACATATCGGCTCCGAAGCTTAAACTATGTTTTACACAGTAGTCGGCAGTAAACGCAAGATCTTCGGCTGTAAGCGGTTCACCGTCATGCCACGTTAAACCGTCATGAAGTTTAATTGTATATGTCTTTAGATCTTCAGAAGCCTCGTAACTTTCAATGATATAAGGTTCTTTTTCACCTTTTTCATTTACAACCATCATAGACGGCAAAACTAAATTCATAAGCAAATGCGAGTTCATATCATTGGAAAGCCATGTTGCAATATTATACGGCTCGCCGCTAATGCCTACCGTTAATGTTCCGCCTACATGCGGTTCGCTTGTTTCCGCTTCCGTCTGCTGTCCCTGCCCTTCAGCCGGCGCCGTCTGCTGTGAATCGCCGCTGTCATTTCCTCCACAGGCCGCCAGCGACAACGCCAATACAGCGCTTATCAATCCTGTAATAATTCTTTTTTTCACTTTAATTACCTCCCGTTTTATCTTTTCCTAAGAACACGGCCGCTCATTGGGCGTTTTAATTCTCCGTGTTTAATAGCAAATTTACCGTTTACAAGCACAAAATCGATCCCATCCGCAACTGTCTGCGGTTTATGATAGTCAACTTCTTCCGGATTTGGATAACTGTACTTATCTTTATCAAAAATAATTATATCGGCAAAACAGCCTTCTGCAAGTTTTCCTCTTTCTTCAATGCCAAAATGTTCCGCAACCATTGTTGTGCTGCGGCGTATAATTTCTTCCACAGGAACGCCTTTATGACGATACATTTGAAAGAATATGGGGAAACATCCTCTTCTTTGCAGTTCATACCAATCAAAGGGCTGGCTTACATCGCCGAAAAGTTCATCTGAACCGGGGCTTACATATGGGTTTTCAACTACTTTCTGGGGGTGGCCCTCTTTAGGGAAATCAGGCCGTGACGCTCCTCCAAGCCAGAAAGTATATTTCTTTTCGTCTGCAATTAAATCAAGCATACATTCGTCGGGATCCATGTTCCGTTCTTTGGCAATTTCAAGCACGCTTTTACCTTCTAAAGACGGATCTTCCGAAAGGACTATATATTTTATGGATTTATCTCCGGCAATGATAAAAGCGTCCTTCTTTATCATCTCGCGTCCCTCTTTAGAAGCAAGGGCTTTTTTTACACCTTCAGGCCCGGCATTGAAAAGCTCGTCGGAAATAGCCATAATAAAAAGAATAAGCCTGTCCTTACTCATAAGATGCCCTGTGCTGCGTGGGATAGTATCTACTCTTACGTCTAACATTTCTTCTTCATTTGCTTTTCTTATAAGTTCAAATGCCTCCGGCGACGTAGCGCTTAAATGTGATACCTGGCCTTTTGCCCCGCTTTTTCGGATAACTTCCAAAAATTCGGAAACGGCTGTTTCAAGGCCGGCGGACTGACGTGTATGCGCCGCGGCAACGCCGCCGTATTCTTTAACAATTCCAGCCGCTAAAGACAATTCGTCAACATCGGCATAGCGACTGGGCACATAGTCTAGTCCAAACGATATGCCCCATGCGCCCTGCTCCATGGATGTGCGTATTATCTGTTCAATCTTTTCATTTTCTTCTTTATTAGGTTTTCTTGGGTATGCGCCGTTCATGACGCTCCATCTTATGGTTCCGTGCCCGAGCAGTACGGCAAGATTTATATTTGTACCGCATTTTTCCGCCGCTTTGCAGTAACTGTCATAGTCATTCCAATCAGGGAATGTTTTTTTGTATTTTTTTCTTTCATCGGCATTATAAAGCCCGTTGCCGTAATAATATTCTATGATGTTTTCCTTAGGCCCAGGAACTATTGAATGTCCGCAGTTACCGGATATAACTGTAGTAACGCCCTGCCTCAAAAAAAGTTCATATGTGCCGTCTGTAAAACATACAGTTTCTTCATGAGTATGAGGATCTATAAGGCCTGGGCATACTATTTTTCCTTCTGCATTTATAACTTCCGTTTCAGGCTCCTCATGTATTTGCGGAGCAATTTTTATTATTCTGTCGCCTTCAACAAGAATATCGCCTTTTTCTCCTTTGTTTCCTGTGCCGTCAATTATAAACCCATTCTTAATCAAAATCTTATCCATTTTATACAGCTTCTTTCCTTAATATAATTATCTTTCTTTAGGATTAAGTGTTTCGTTAATTCCTGTTCCCAAAAGGTTAAAGCAAACAACATAAAACATAATAAATAGGCTTGGGCTTAACCACCACCACCATGGATTTGGTGTGTTTATGACGGCTCCGCTGCTCCATGCCTGTTTCAAAACAGTGCCCCAACTCCATACTTCCGGATCTCCGAGCCCCAAAAAGCTGAGTCCGGATTCACTTAAAACAGCAGTTGCCATAATTAATGTTAAATTAACAAGCACTGGACCCGCTACATTCAAAAGCACATGTTTAAACACGATTCTCCATGACGGTATCCCCAGGCACTTTGCAGCCTCGATAAACTGCATTTCAGAAATTTTCAATGCGGCATTCCTTGTAACGCGGGCTAATGACGGCCATGCAAAAATACCTATTACTATTGAAACGTTTGAAACTGAAGAACCCACAATAGCCGCAATTACAATCATAAGCGGCAGTACCGGCAAAGTTAAAAATATTTCTATTATCGAATCTATAACAGAGCCAACCCTGCCTTTTACATACCCTGAAATTAATCCCGCCGGGATGCCTATAACCGCGGCAACAAATACGGCCATTGCCGAAACGTATAACGAGGTTCTGGCCCCCCAGACAAGTTCGGCAAAAATATCCAATCCCAAGCTGTCAGTTCCGCACCAATGTGAGGCTGAAGGCCCCATAAGCATATCCGGTCCGTATCCTTTAGGGTATTCGGCAATAAACGGCGCAAACAATCCTAATAAAACAACGATTAATACTCCCGCTAACCCAATCACCGCCATACGGTTTCGGAAAAAACTTTTCCAGAAAGATTCACTTTTTCGCATTTTCTCAACCTCCCAATTTAATTCTCGGGTCGAGCCATGCGACCACTAAATCGGTCAAAATATTTATAATAACAACAGTAACGGCAAGTATAATAAATGCCCCCTGCAAAACAGGATAATCCAAAGACGCAACTGAGTCATACACGAGCCTTCCGATTCCAGGCCATGCAAAAATTGTTTCGGTCATAACCGAGCCTCCAACAAGCGTCCCAATCATAATTCCCGTAACTGTAACGGTTGGAATCATTGCATTTTTCAAAGCATGACGGTGTATAACCGTTTTTTCATCAAGCCCTTTTGAATAAGCTGTGCGTATATAGTCTTCATTTAAAACATCAAGCATACTGTTTCTTGTATACATCACTATGGTTGCGATATTTGCAAGAAGTAATGTAGTCGCTGGAAGTATTGCATGCTTTAAAACGTCTATTATATAAGCAAAACCTTCGGCAGGCGGAGGTGTGTAAGCGCCGCTTGTCGGAAGCAGTTTTAACAGATATGCAAACACATACATTAAACCAAATGATAAAAACGGAACAAAAATTGAAACTCCGACCATTACTCCGATATTAACTATCTTATCAAATGCTTTGCCCTTTCTTCTTGCCGCCGCCATGCCTATCGGAACTCCAATCAGCAAAGCAAGCACAACCACTATAACCAATAAAAGCAATGTCCATGGAAGTTTCTGCATAAGTATGTCGATAACAGGTTCATGGCTCTTAAAAGATGTCCCTAAATTAAAATGGAATAAATCTTTCCAAAATATAATATATTGCTCAAATATTGACTTATCAAGCCCAAACTCAGCAATCATAGACGCCCTTACTTCAGGCCCTAATTTCGGATCAACCAAAATATCCACCGGATTGGAAGGCATACACCTTATAATTAGGAATGTCGCGGTAATTGAAATATAAAGTGTTAAAAGGCCTTTTCCAATTCGTTTCAGCAAGTATTTAATCAATTTCCGCACCTCCTTCCAATTCATTCCAATAATGACATGATACAAAATGCCCGGGGCGTATTTCCTCTAATTTCGGATGCTCGTGACGGCATTTTTCCTTAGCCATAAAACATCTCATACAGAATCGGCATCCGGAAGGCGGGTTAACCGTGCTTGGAATATCGCCCTCAAGAAGTATTCTGTCGTCTTGTTTTTCAGTAGTTGGAAGTGGAATGGCAGAAATTAACGCTTTTGTATACGGATGTAAAGTATGCGAAAACAATTCTTCCGTTTCAGCCATTTCAATTACTTCCCCTAAATACATTACCAAAATACGATCGCTTATATATTTTACAACGGATAAATCATGTCCTATAAACATATATGTAAGCTTTAACTGCTTTTTAAGCTTATTAAATAAGTTTAATATTTGGGCTTGAACTGATACGTCAAGTGCGGAAACCGATTCATCGCAAATCAATATTTTGGGATTCATCGCCAATGCTCGTGCAATTCCGACGCGCTGCCTTTGTCCCCCGGAGAATTCATGCGGAAAACGATCGGCGGCCTGCGCATGCAGCCCGACAAGTTCCAAAAGTTCAAGCGTCCTTTTTTTAGCGTCTTCTTTTGTTTGAACTACTTTATTTACAAGCATAGGTTCCATAATCGCATTGCCGATTTTCAGTCTTGGATTAAGGGAAGCGTAAGGATCCTGAAAAACCATTTGCAGTTCTTGACGCAGATACTTTGCGTTAGGTCCTTTTATTCCCGTAATGTCATTTCCGTTATAAAAAACTTTTCCGCTTGTTATGGGAACAAGCCCAAGTATAACACGGGCCAAAGTTGATTTGCCTGAGCCGGACTCGCCTACGATGCCCAGAGTTTCACCGTCATATAAAGAAAAACTGACGTTTTCAACGGCATGTACTTTATCAGCTTTTTTAAACAGTCCGCCGCCTATGTCAAAGTATTTTGTAACATTTTCGGCTTTTAAAACAGGTTCAGCCAACAGTTTCTCCTCCTTTCCCATTTATAATATCATTATTATATAAAAAACACTGCACTTGGTGTTTTTCATTTATTTGAATAATCGGCGGGACCTGTTCCATACATTCGGGACAAACTTTGTCGCATCTTGGCGCAAAACGGCATCCTTTTGGAAAATCCCGTATTCCCGGAACCATGCCGGGAATAGTGTACAAATCTTCTTTTACAGAATCTAAAGTAGGTATTGATTTCATAAGGCCCTGCGTATATGGATGTTTCGGGTTATCAAAAACGTCTTTTAAAGTCCCTTTTTCAACTACGCGCCCGGCATACATGACTACAATTTCATCGCATACCTGCGCTACGACGCCTAAATTATGCGTAATAAGCATCAGAGAACCGTTTTGTTTTAAAGACTTCATTAAATCCAGCACCTGCGCCTGTATAGTAACGTCCAGAGCGGTTGTAGGTTCGTCTGCAATAAGCAGCTTAGGCCCGCAAATTATGGCCATGGCTATCATTACGCGCTGGCGCATCCCGCCGGAAAACTGATGAGGATACTGTTTGGCACGTTCCTCCGGGTTTGCTATTCCTACAGCGTCAAGCTCCTTAATTACTTTTTCATGAACTTCCTGGTTTGAAAGGTTTGGGTAGTGTTTTTTCAGTACTTCCCCAATCTGCTTTTCAATGGTAAGCACAGGATTCAACGACGTCATAGGTTCTTGGAATATCATGGTAATATCTTTGCCTACAATTTTTTGCATTTCTTTCCTGTTCTTTTTCAGCAGGTCATTTCCCTGAAATAAAATTTCACCGCCCTGAACCTTTACGCCTTCAGGCAGAAGCCCCATAATAGAAAGGCTTGTCATGCTTTTGCCGCAGCCTGATTCGCCGACTATTCCAACGGCCTTGCCTTCTTCAATGGTAAAGTTGATATGATCCAATAAATTATCAACATGGCCTTTTCTGGACTGAAATCCCATGCTGTAATTTTTAAACTCAATTAAAGCCGCCATTATTCCCTCCTAAATTACAAGTTGTTTTTAATTTTATATAAAAATAATTTTTCGGCTGATTTAAAGCAAAAACACTTTAACAATGTAAAGTGTGTGTGCATGTTTTATAATCATACAACAATTAACCATATTTGTCACTATTTTCGGATACACTTTTTTAAAATATTTTGCATATTTTATTCTTTTTTTGCTTTTATAAAAAAAATTCTTCTGATTCTTCAATAAAACAAATAAATCGTCGCTGCCGAATATTGTATAAATACTTAAGTTAATTAGTTATAAGATTAAATTTAAAATATTGTTTCCGAAATATAAAAACAGATTATTGCCGACTTTAGAATATTAATAAAAAAGCTCTCATATATTTAATTGTATTAATACATTTCTGACATAGAGGAGGGGCTTTTATGGAGCAGTATGATATTTATAAAGACATAGCCGAAAGGACCGAAGGCAACATTTATATCGGCGTAATCGGAGCTGTAAGAACCGGTAAATCAACATTTATCAAAAGATTTATGGATATGCTTGTGCTGAAAAATATTGATGATGATTATGTACGCGAAAGAACGCGCGACGAATTGCCGCAGAGTGCGGCCGGAAAAACAATTATGACAACTGAACCGAAATTTATACCAAACGAGCCGGTGGCGATTACAATGGGAGAAAATATAAATCTCAACGTAAGAATGATTGACTGTGTCGGTTATCTTATAAAAGGCGCCGAAGGGCATATGGAAGGCGACATGCCGAGAATGGTCAACACCCCTTGGAGCAGCGAGCCAATGCCTTTTGAAAAAGCAGCCGAAACGGGCACTGAAAAAGTAATCAAAGACCACTCTACAATAGGAATTGTTGTTACGACCGACGGAAGTATAACTGATATACCGGCTGAAAATTACAAAGAAGCCGAATTACGCGTTATAGAAGAACTTAAAGAACTCAATAAACCGTTTGTTGTACTTCTCAATTCAACCCACCCTTTTTCTGCCGAAACGCTTGCCATTAAAGAAAAAATGGAAGAGGAATACTGTGAAACCGTTATACCGGTTAACTGTGCTCAGCTGAAAGAAGATGATATTATCGAAATACTGAGCAGTATACTTCTTCAATTCCCTGTTAAAGAAATAGGCTTTAATATGCCTCAATGGATTGATACGCTTGATTTTAACCATTATATCAAAAAAGCTCTTGTCTCTTCTTTAAAAGAAATAATGAAAAATGTAAATAAAGTAGGAGACGTTAAAAAACAGGTTGAAATTTTTAAAGAAAATCCATACATACGGAAAGCGTTTGTTGATAATATAAACTTGGGAACAGGCAATGCCGATGTTGAAATCGTATTTGACGAAGGCCTTTTCTATAAAGTGCTCAGCGAAACTTTGGGCATGCCGCTTGAAAATGATTATCAATTAATCTCCGTAATTAAAGAACTTTCACAAATTAAGGATGAATACGGAAAAATGGGCACAGCGCTTGCAGATGCAAAACATAAGGGATACGGTATAGTTATGCCAAGCTTTTCCGACATTACTCTAGAAGAGCCTGAACTTTATAAGCAGGGGTCAAGATACGGAATACGCCTTAAGGCGAAAGGCAGAAGTATACACGTTATAAAAGCTGATATTGAAGCGGAAGTAAGCCCTATAATAGGAACCGAAGAGCAAACAAAAGACTATATGGATGCGCTTAAAAGGGATTTTGCGGACAATCCTCAAAAAATTTGGGAACTTAATCTTTTTGGCAGGAGCCTTGAATCCCTTGTTGCCGACGGCATGAACAATAAGCTTTACAGAATGCCCGAAGATGCGCAGTTTAAGCTTCAGGAAACTCTTGAAAAAATTATAAACGAAGGAAACGGCGGACTCATTTGTATTTTGCTTTAATACAAAAAATTAAATTTATCAAAAAGGGAGTTCCTGTAAAAATACAGTAACTCCCTTTTTATTCCAGTTTAATTTAGTCAAAATACAAAATCAAATTGTAAGAAAATATCGTCTGTAAATATATGCTTTACCAAACAGATATTTGTAATAAACAGGATACGAAAAAACGAAAGATGCAAAATTATCGGCTTATCCATACTTTTATTTAATTTATTATGAATTATTTTTTATATACATGAAAACAATATATTCATAAGATAAATAAAAAAATATTAAATAAATTATAAATGGCTACAGAAATTATGCTTTTATGCATTTCATATTAAATTTAAAGCATATTATAAATAAACTATAATCAGAAATAAAGTCTGCTTAATATTCAGACAATAGTTTTGAATGATTTTTTGCAAACAAAAAAGCTGTTGACGGGATTCGAACCCGAGACCTCCGCACTACCAATGCGGTGCTCTACCAACTGAGCTACAACAGCAAATAAAGGTTTTATACTATCATATTCTAACAGAGAAAATTATATGATAATTATCGGAAATATTTCCGGAAATGCAAGTTCCCGGAAATATTTAAATTAACAGCTTTAATATATCCAACGCAGATAATAATATCATAAATGAAATCAGCCGTCAAGTTTTCTTTTATCAATAAATTTTTCTATTTTCTTTTTAACTCTTTGCAAGGCGTTATCTATTGATTTTTCAGGCTTTCCCATTAAAAAAGCAATTTCGCTGTATGTTCTGCCCTGAAGATACATAGACAGCACTTTATTTTCAAAACTGCTCAAAACCTCTTTTATATGTTCCATTATAAAAGATTTATCTTCCTGCCCTATAAAAAGAATTTCGGGGCTTGTAACCTCAGCATTTTCAAGTATATCCATATATGTCTGTTCCTCCTGCTCATCGAAAACCGGTCTGTTTAGGGAAACAGAAGAATTAAGCGGTATATGTTTCTGTCTTCCGGCAGTTTTTATTGCCGTTATCATCTGCCTGTTAATGCAAAGCTCAGCAAAGCTTCTGAACGCAGTGTTTTTATCGGGCTGATAATCCCTTACCGCTTTATAAAGGCCGAT
Source organism: Anaerotignum faecicola (assembly GCA_024460105.1). NCBI lineage: Bacteria > Bacillati > Bacillota > Clostridia > Lachnospirales > Anaerotignaceae > Anaerotignum > Anaerotignum faecicola. The sequence continues at coordinate 17,834 of JANFXS010000003.1, read as the reverse complement.
CATCCCTTCCTGAATAATATCTTCCCTGTCGGCTCCAACAAGAAAATATGCTCTCGCCTTGCTTTTAACAAGAGTCTTATATTTATTCATTATATATTCCTGGGCATCCAAATCGCCATTTTTTATATACGAAATAATTTCTTCATCTTTTAAATTATGAAAGTCCGTTTGTGCCAAAATTACACCCCGTTTTATTGCTTAATGAAGACCGCGCCTCATTTTTTCAAGTATATTTTTAGTATTTTCGTCAAGATTGTCCATCAAAAGGTTATTTTTAGGAGGCCTTCTTTCAATATATCTTTCGCGCATATGCGTATTCACAGATTCAACTTCGTTTTTAAGTTCTTTTGCAGACATCCTGACAGCGCCATGTCCCAAAATTATAAGCTGTTCGAGCCCATCTGACGTCGCCACCCGCACGTTACATTCGCGTGGGAGGCTGTTTACTGTTTTTTCAATATAGTGATCCGCCGTTTCAGCCTCTTTTGTGTACACTGCAAATATATTGTCATATTCATAAACAGCGCCAATATTTCCTTTAACAAGGTAACCGTCAAAAACTACTATAACGGTTATATGGCTTTTAAACCCTTGATAATTGCTCATTATCTCCATTAATTTTGCCCTAGCGCTTTCAAGGCTGACTTCCGACATCTCTTTGAGATTATCCCATGCATGTATAATATTATATCCGTCAACCAACAGAAAATTTTTATTCATAATTTATCCCCTGCGCTGCCTTACCACTTCATACATTAAAAGCGCGGCGGCAACCGACGCGTTAAGAGAAGAAATTTTCCCTTTCATTGGTATTGATACGGAAAAATCGCAGTTTTCTCTTACAAGCCTGCTTACGCCGTCGCCTTCACTGCCTATAACAAGCGCTAAAGAACCTTTTAAATCCGAATCAAAATATTCCCTGCCTTCCATGTCCGCGCAGGCGATCCATAGCCCTTCTTTTTTAAGTTCTTCTATAGCGCTTGAAAGATTAACCGCCTTTGCAACCGGAACATATTCTATTGCTCCGGCTGACGTTTTTGAAACCGTTGCAGTTAAGCCTACGGCGCGTCTTTTCGGTATTATCACGCCATGTGCTCCGCTTGCGTCGGCAGTTCTTAATATTGCGCCGAGGTTATGCGGATCGGTTATACCGTCAAGAATTATTATAAAAGGCTCTTCGCCTTTTTGCTTTGCAATTTCAATTATATCATGTATGCCGACATATTGATGCGCCGATACAAAACCTATAACGCCCTGATGGTTTTTAGTCTGGCTCATTTCATCAAGCCTTTGCCTGTCAGTTTGCTGAACGACAATTCCTCTTTCGGCCGCCATGGCTGTAATCCTTCTGATCGTGCCTTCGACATTGCCTTTTGCAACAATTATTTTTTCAACATCCCTGCCGCTTTTTAAAACTTCAAGTATGGCGTTTCTTCCTTCAACCTGATTTTCGTTAAAGTCTTTTCCGTCTTCCCTAAATTTTTTTCTTTCCAAATCTACTTCTCCTTTATATCAGTTCCGGCCGTAAAAAGCTCTTCAAGCCTCTTTATATCGCCTTTTAAGTATAAATATCCAAAAACGGCTTCAAGGCCTGTCGCGCATCTGTAATCCATTAAATCCGCATTTTTAGGCACAGTATGACTTTTTGCATTTCGTCCACGCCTGAAAACCGCTTCCTCTTCGTCTGTCAGTAAATTTTGTATACTGAAATACATATCTGACTGGCCTTTTGCCTTTACCATTTCCCTGCTCCTTTTATGCATTTTATTTACCGGAGCATTTCCGAACTCAAAAAGGACTTTTGAACGTACAAATATTTCAAAAACAGCGTCGCCTATATATGCAAGCACCAAAGGAGAGAGCTCCTTTGGATCTTTGCAGCCGTATATATTTTTAATATCAGATAATTTTTCCATTTTTATGACCTGAACCACTGAACGCCCTGACGCGTGTCTTTTATAGTTATGCCCATTGCAGACAGTTCGTCGCGGATAGCGTCTGCCGATGCAAAGTCCTTATTTTTCTTAGCTTCCGCCCTTTTTGCAATGAGTTCTTCGATTTTTGAAACATCCTCGTCGTTTTCTGAATTTGAAATATTTTCGGCTATGCCCAAAATGCCTGTAAGCGTTTTAAGCATATCCATTTCTTTTTCTGCAAAATCTTTCGATACATTCTCTTTGCTGTTTTTATTGATAAAACGAACCAGTTCATAAACGGCCGTCACTGCATCGGCAGTGTTAAAATCATCGTCCATTGCTTCTTCAAATTCATTTCTGAATCTTTCAATATCTTCCGTATTTTCTATGCTTTTAGCCGTTTCTTCTTTACAGTTTTCAATGTAATATTCCAGATCCTTTTTGCAGTTTTTAATCCTTTCAAGGCCGTTTTGGCATGCTTCCATCAAATCGCGGCTGAAATTTATGGGGCTTCTGTAATGTCCGTTTAATATAAAGAACCTTATTACTTCATAAGGGAACTGTGACGCAATATCCCTTACTGTAAAGAAGTTGCCTGCCGATTTGCTCATTTTTTCATTATCTATTGTTATAAACCCGTTATGAAGCCAATATTTAGCAAAAGGCGCACAGTTGCAGGCTTCGCTTTGCGCTATTTCATTTTCATGATGAGGAAAAATTAAATCCTCTCCTCCGGCATGTATATCAATCGTAGGCCCAAGATACCTTTTGGCCATTACAGAACATTCTATATGCCATCCCGGCCTTCCTTCACCCCACGGCGACTGCCATTTCGGCTCTCCCGGCTTAAAAGGTTTCCAAAGCACAAAATCCGTCGGATTTTTCTTAGCGCTGTCAATTTCGACACGCTCGCTTGCGCCGGCAATAAGTTCATCAAGGTTTTTGCGGCTTAATTTTCCGTATTCCGGAAATGACTTTGTATCATAATATACTGTTCCGTCAACCTCATATGCATGGCCTTTTTCAATAAGTTCCGCTATCATTTCTATTATATGATCCATTTCTTCGGTAACCCGAGGATGATGAGAAGCTCTTTTCACGTTAAGGCCGTCGGCATCTTTAAAACATTCTTCAATATATCTGTTGCTGATGACCTCCATAGTTGTATTTTCATCATTTGCTTTTTTAATTATTTTATCGTCAACGTCGGTAAAATTTTGTATATAAGTAACTTCAAAACCTTTATATTCCAAATACCGGCGTACGGTATCGAATGTAACGTATGGGCGCGCGTTGCCTATATGAATATAATCATACACTGTAGGGCCGCAGACATACATTTTTACCTTGCCTTTTTCAATGGGGATGAACTCTTCTTTTTTTCTTGTAAGTGTATTATAAACTTTCATTAAATAACACTCTCCTTTTTCATTTATACTAAAATATGCCCCGCCTTTGACAAACAATCAAGAGGCGAAGCATTTAGACTCCGCGGTTCCACTCTAAATTGGGATTACTCCCCGCTTTTACCGAAAGCCGTAACGCGGCCGCACGCCGCAGGCTAGTAGACATGTTTCTTTCGCCTGCAGAGCTCGGGAATGCACTTCACCGCTTTGATTTAAAACTGCTTCCACCAATACAGTTATCTCTTTGTAAATCTAAAAAGGCTACTCTTTCCGTCTTAGCTTTTATTTGATTTTTTCGATAAGGCAAACAGCTGATGCGGCTATTCCTTCGCCCCTTCCCGTAAACCCAAGGCCTTCTTCCGTTGTGGCCTTAATATTAACCGCTCCCATATCGATATTTAAAGCGTCGGCTATATTCTTCCGCATAATTTCAATATATGGCGCCATTTTAGGTTCCTGGGCAATTATAGATGCATCGATATTTATTATACTATATCCTTCATTTTCTAGCAAGGAAAAAACATTTTTAAGAAGAAAAATGCTGGAAATATCTTTGTATCTTTCTGAATTGTCGGGAAAATGTTTTCCAATATCGCCGAGAGCCGCAGCCCCAAGCAGGGAATCCATTACCGCATGTACGAGGACGTCCGCATCAGAATGGCCTAAAAGCCCTTTTTCATACGGGATTTCAACGCCGCCTATTATAAGTTTCCTTCCTTCAGCAAGTTTATGCACATCATATCCGTTACCTATACGCAACATTTACACGCTCCTTTATTTAATTATAATTTAAAAATACCATTGATATGGCATATTATATCTTAAGCAAAAAAAATTTTCCAGTTTTTTAACTTACCTATTGACACCCATATAAATCCGTGTTAGTATCATGTCAATTCAATATGATAAACCGTTGAAGCGGAGATAACGGCAATGATGCCTTTACAGAGAGCCTGTGTTGCTGAGAGTCAGGTGAGAAACAAGTTGTCAAATGGACCGCTGAGGGTGCAGTCAAAAGTGTATATTTATTTACACCTAGTATTCTGCAACGTGCAGGCATACGTAAGTTGCCGGGGATATGTTGGTATTCTGCTAAGTGCATAGGGGTAATCCTATGAATCAAGGTGGCACCGCGGATAGTGTCGTACTGTATATATTTGTACGTGATTCGTCCTTGACAGATAGTTGTATTCTGTCAGGGGCGTTTTTGTTTATAATTCCCTGTCTCAGAATAAAATTCACTGGAGTTTTCCCTTATTGTGAGGAGGCGAATGATATGTTATTAACCAAACGATGGCGCCGAATGGCCACACAGAAGTAACAACTCAAAAGATTTTAAAAAACTTATCCGGAGGTAATGACTATGAAAAACGAAAAAATCCCCTACAAAATCTATCTGAATGAATCTGAGATGCCAAAAGCATGGTACAATCTGCGTGCTGATATGAAACAGAAACCGGCGCCATTATTAAATCCCGGCACACACCAACCGATGAAAGCTGAAGAACTGGCAGGTGTATTCTGTGAGGAACTGATTGCACAGGAACTTGACAATGATACTGCTTACTTTGAAATTCCGGAAGAAATTCGATCGTTCTATAAAATGTATCGTCCATCTCCTCTTGTACGTTCTTACCGTCTGGAGGAAAAGCTGGGAACTCCTGCAAAAATCTATTACAAATTTGAAGGAAATAACACCAGTGGCAGCCATAAACTAAACTCAGCCATTGCACAAGCCTATTACGCTAAAAAGCAGGGACTTAAAGGAGTGACTACAGAAACCGGAGCCGGTCAATGGGGTACTGCCCTTTCCATGGCTTGTTCCTACTTTGATCTTGACTGTAAAGTATATATGGTAAAATGCTCTTATGAACAAAAACCTTTTCGACGTGAAGTCATGCGCACATACGGTGCATCAGTGACACCGTCTCCTTCTATGGAAACAGAAGTTGGAAGAAAGATTCTTGCAGAACATCCAGGAACTACCGGAAGCCTCGGCTGTGCCATCTCCGAAGCTGTAGAAAAAGCTGTAACAAGCGATGGTTATCGGTATGTGTTAGGCAGCGTTCTTAATCAGGTACTTCTGCATCAATCTGTGATTGGTTTGGAAACCAAAGCTGCATTCGATAAATTCAATATTAAGCCGGATATTATTATTGGATGTGCTGGCGGCGGGTCTAATCTTGGTGGTCTGATCGCACCATTTATGGGAGAAAAACTTCGTGGAGAAACAGATTACCGTATCATAGCTGTCGAACCGGCATCTTGTCCTAGTTTTACCAGAGGTATATATGCCTACGACTTTTGTGACACAGGAATGGTATGCCCACTTGCAAAGATGTATACTCTTGGCAGTGACTTTATCCCTTCTGCGAACCACGCAGGTGGTCTTCGCTATCATGGCATGAGTTCAACTCTATCGGAGCTTTACCATCAGGGATTTATGGAAGCAACCAGCGTAAAACAGACTGAAGTCTTTGAAGCAGCCGAGTACTTTGCTCGAGTAGAAGGAATCTTGCCTGCACCGGAAAGTTCCCATGCGATACGTGTTGCTATTGATGAAGCATTGAAATGCAAAAATAACTGGGAAGAAAAAACAATTGTATTTGGTCTTACAGGCACCGGATATTTTGATATGGTTGCATATGAAAAATTCCACGATGGCGATATGGATGATTACATTCTATCTGATGAAGAACTGGCTGTTTATCGTAGCAAACTTCCCATAGTGACAGTAAAATCCTGAAAACCTGATCTGTTCGCTATATGTGTCCTTATCCTATGCAATTTAGAAAAGGGAATGTTCATGCCACAGCATTAAATATTCCCTTCTCATGGTTGATTTTTCCGTTGTCTGCCAACCTCCGACACCTGCGTTCGGAAAACGTATCAGATTTTAGGTGTTAACCCACTGCTGATGCACAGTTTTTCTAATTACATTCTACGCAAAATATGTGAGAACTGCAATTAGCATTTATTATATTTTCCCATCTATCAAATCATAACTCATATCCAAAAAGTCTAAGATTTTCGCTTCGCTTACAGTTCCGTCCAACAGCATGGTGATCCAGTATTTCTTATTCATATGATACCCCGATAAAAATCCATAGGTCTGTGTCAACAGTCCCACCATATCCGGATCACATTTCACATCGATGATGTCTACTTTTGTATCTCCTTCTAATCCCAGCCTGGATTTTTCAACCTGCATTAACACCGCATACCATTTTCCATTCTGATGCCGCAGCACCGCACTTTCCGGTGATTCCTTCCAAAGATATTCCGGAACGGTTCCGTATTGTTTCTTTACATATTCATAAATCTCTTCCCGTTTCAAACATTCCACTCCCCAGCTCCTCGATTTTATCAATCTTATGATTGTACTTTTCATATTTTTACAGGCAGGATATCTGCCCCGCCTTCCTTTCCTATTATAGCATTGTTATTCAAATTCCTCAAAGGAAACCAGATTAGTTGATAAAACAAAAAATAAGGATAACGACAATTAAACGTTATCCTTATTTTTTTTGCTGAAAAAATTTCTACTTTTTGCAATATTCATAAATATTAAATGGTTCTTCTATTTTTTCAAATAAGATATCAGCTTCTTTAATAATCTTAAAAAGTTCTTCTGTCCCTGCACCTACTGTTTTTAGTACTGGTCTTTTAGCCAAAATAATACCTTATACTATTAAATTTATTAGTGACTTATAATTATGTTAAATAATTCAATTGTCTTCTTAATCCCACTATCTTGGAATTCTAATTCTATTTTTTCATTATTTCTATACATGCTCTCTTTCTCTTCATTAATTATATAACCATTTTCCGTATAAATTTCTTCATTCTCTGAAATGAATTTTTGCATTAATTTGTGATATTTAGTTTGAAGTGCTCTATCCTTTTCAGGCGAAATTTCTTCTAATTTAAGATTAAATTCTAAGCCTCTATCGCAGGAAGTTTCTAATGATTCCATTAATCTATCACAATTCTTATAGACTATTTGTTCTAAAGTCTTCTTAGAATACTTTTATTTTGAATTCATAATGTAATCACAATACTTTTTTCCTGCTGGCGATAAAGAGATTTGGATACTATCCTTTTTTTTACGTATATTAAAATATTATTTAACAAACTTTCCAATTCTTTTTCAGAAATATCCGTTTGTTTTTGAAGTTGCTCTATTTTCATTCTTCTTTCTTGACTAAGGCTTCTTGTAATATCAGCCATCTTTTGAAATTTTTCCGAGATTTTTTCATACTCTTCTTCTTCACTACGCAATCGTTCTTCTTGTTCATATAATTCATACAGCATATTCATATGGCTCAAATACGCCGTATCCTTTATAACATTCTGCAACTTATTATAAGCAACTTCAACAACTACTTCAGAAATATGATCAGAAACTTTTTTACATCAATTTGTCGTTTATTCTCTTCACATATTGTATCATCACTTTTCTTTTCAAGCTTTAACCAATACGTTTTCTCGATTTGTGATATTTTCTCTATGTTTGATTGTGATATCAACTCAGCAATTTTTCTTACATTGAAACGCTCTTCATATCTTTTCTGAAATTCTTCTTCCAATTCAATTAAATCATCTAACTGAGTATTTCTCACACCTGTTTTAATATAGCTATGCACGGATTTTCCTAATTCTTGCAGATATATCTCTTTTTAATCATCATTTCTGTCCTCTATGTAAGAGATTTTCTGCCATTCACTTTTTCCCATATAGCACCTCTTCTTTTACCTTTTTAATATAGCATCTAAAATGTTTCTTCCTACACTTCATAGCTAATCCCGTCTGTATATTCTTCAGTTTTATAAAAATTTACCACCACTTTTTTTCCAACACATTTGCATTCACATTCCCTAGTACAATCATTTTGTGTGTACATTAAAACAATTCTAGATCTATCCGTATCTCATTTAACGGGTAATGTGACAAAGCCAATTATTCTATTAGAAATTATCTTTTTAGTTTCTTCCAAAGCTGAACATGCATTAGCTACTACCACAACGCAATTATACTCCTGTGATAATTCTTCCGCAGATATAGATTTTGTATATGCCGGAACAATTAATATGTCTGTACCAACACATTTATGGAATAATTTAACCTCTTTGCCAATTAAATCTTTACAAATTGTAACGCCGATTCTGCATATTCCTTCTATTTCCACAATAGAATATTCTCCATTTTTACTTCGATTTAAACATTCTCTATATTCCGTATCTTCCCTCGAAAATTTGAAAGGTTCTTTTTTTAAATAACTGAAGATTTTTTCTCCTCTTCCATCTGTGACTATTGTTTCATTCATAAAATCTTTCCAAATGGAACCATTAATGATAATGCGAGGACTCTGTTTCTGATCCCTCCCCTTTATAGAAGAAATAATTTTTTCTGTCATCAACATCTCCGGGAATACTAAAAAATCTATATCTTCGGTTTCACATCTCGAACAAATATTTTCATACCTATCCTTTAACTCTTCTTCCGCTTCCACACACATCTGCTCGATATAAAAGCCTCTTTTTTTATATTTAATATCTAAAATATCATCGAGCTTTTTATTGGTAAAAGGAACTATTCCAAAAGTCATCTGCTCCTTTACATAAAACTGTTTAGCAATAGGATTTTTTTCATCCAGGCGATAAATCCACATTGGGTATTTTTCTAGATGCACTTTATCCCATATCATGTAATTCAACGTTTCTTTATCCAAAGAAGAGCATTCACATTCCCTTCTGTCCCGAAATAAAGAATATTTACTATTGCTAAGACTTTTGAATTCCAAATCCCCTCTATCCAAAAATGTCCATTTCATTTTAGGGATAATTCTTACGCAAGCTTTATATTGCCAATTTATAGATGAGTATTTAATAATTTTGTTTCCCCCTAATAATCCACTATTAATTTCCACTTCAACCAACTCATCAATATATCTTACTACCGCAAAACATTTTTCTATTGTGGCCTCAGGAACTATAAAAGAAATTATGTATTCCTTTAATTCTTCAAATGCTTTCCTATGCCCTTTGTCTTGACATTAACAACAGTATCTTTCCACTGCATCGTACACACAATCAAATTCATCATTATCAAACAATTCAAATTCATATAGAGTCTGACTGTACATGTTTAAAATATAGGAAGAACATAATGCCAATAAATCGTATATTGTATCAATTTTTCTCAATTGTTCTATCACTATTATTTAGATCCTTTGATTTAAAACTTCTTATATTAACAGTATATCATCAAATAAAATGTTATCATAGTTTTTCTCATATGAAAAATATATTTTCTCTCTAGCATGTCTATTTTGGTTTTAATCTCTTAACAATTGATTGAATAAACATGGCAATTAGATCCTCCTGAATTAACAAATTATATAATACAATTTTATCATGATTTATCATCGCTGCTACGGAGAAATATTTATTTTATTTCAGAAAAGCTTGGGCAAAAATCCTTTATTAGATTATTATACTAAAAGGACATCGTTTTTTTACAATTTGTATCTCAAACGATGTCCTCTTTTCTCATGGAAACTCATTTCCATGGTACCTTACTTCTAACCTGAAATTTAACTCCCAAGTATTTCTATATTTTTCACTAACGTGTTATCAGCACAATTTTATCCTCATTTTTTACTTCATCAAACAAGAATCCTTCTTCCAAATTTAGAAGCTTTTCCACCATACCTTTCTGTAACGAAATTCCCTTTGATTTCAAAAGGTTCATAAATTCATTACCTGAAATTTTTTTTCTTTTCGTATCAGGTTCATCGCATGCTCCAAATATCTCGGAAAAATCAATTGATAAGCATCATCAAGCGGTTCGCTTTTTCGATAATTATTTTGAGATATCTGTTTCATTAAATACTGATACTGATTTGCTGTAATTGCCCTAATCTGATTTGCACGAACAATTAAAGCTTGTGCTGAAACTCTATATTTCTTTTTTAATTCAATGTAATAACTCAGATCTAATTTCCATCTTCCCATCAAATCATTCAATAGTAAATCCCTAGGCATAAGCAACGCACCTGCAAATTGGTTCATAAATTTTTCCATGTCCCTATACTCTGCTTTGGACAATTCTTCCAATTCATACATACCATCTGTTAATATATGCCCTAATTCATGTGCAGCATTAAATTGCTGACGAAAAATATTTTTTTCATATCCCAAAACAACTATAGGAACCATCTGATTTCCCAAGATTTCAACGTGGCTATAAGCATCAATACTCGAGTTTTTTTCAAATGCACTACTAATGATGATCCCATGCTTCTCCATTATATCAATCAAATTGTAAATGGGTCTATTTTCTAATCCCCATCTATCTCTAACATATTCTGCAAGTTCTTCCGGATTCATACTATCCTGTTGTTCTAAATCAAATTTAGGAAATCGGATATAGGTCTGTATTCCTTCATAAATTTTAACAAGAAGATGTACCTTTTCTACTTGTGCATTTCTCTCTTTCTTACTAGTTGACGCCAATGAGCGAAAATATGTGTTTCCAATTGTTATTTCAAGATTGTCACTTTCATAAAAATATTCTCTTGGAAATCCTAGTAAATTACTCAGTAAAAATACATTTTCGTTCTTTGGCTCTACCTTATTATTTTCAAACTGTGAAACTGATTGATTTGTAATATGTAAAGCCTGTGCTACCTCACTTATTGTCATTCCATTGTATTGACGTGCTGCCCTTAATCTTGCTCCATTGAATGAAGATTCTAACATAGACATACCTTAAAACCTCCAATATCCTTTTTACTTTGCCTGTTTTTCTTCCTCTGTTTTTACACTTAAATCTATATCCTCATTATTTGTATATAATATAATGGCCTCATCGTCCGGACGAGTTTCTTGAACATCATACTCTGGCATTTCGTATTCTGCCTTGATGTATTCACTCCAATCTTCTCTATACATCGGATTTGTATATGCAATGGGAATTACACACTCAATTCCTTTTACTTCCCCTCTTATACATTCTACTAAAATCAATGCATATCTTTCTATATTACCGTTAATCAAACTGGTCATATCTTTTAATAAAGCCTCTAGTTTTGCATCCGTTTCCTCATCAACATTTATTTCAGCTAAGAAACTAATTGTTCATAAGGAATCTCATATGTTCCTACTAACTCTCCATTTAAACGACTTAATACATTACCGTAATGGAACAGCTTATCTCTTTTTCGACCGCTTTGCAGATTTTTGAAATTATTTTTTCTCATAAAAGTATAAAGATATTTCGTTTCTTCATCATAAAGATAAAGCAAATCCCAAAACCCCCTTGAAATCTTCCCTGTTTGATACCCTGGAATTTTAAAATTGCTGGCAAGCTGTGTGTAAATATTATTCCATATGGTTGCACCCTTACCATTCTGTGTTACAGTCGGATGTTCACGGTAATTCTCTATATATAAATATTCTCCGTCTTCAAAAGACTTAATCACAAGTTCAATTTTATCTTGTTCAAATGGTATTTTATTGTTATAATACATTCAATTGGCTCCTTTCTGGATATGTTATATAATCTCGACAATTATATTTTACTATATCAAGAAAAAAGTCAATATTTTTTCTAATTCTAGTTTTTTTTCCAAGTCGATTTGTAATTTTAATTTTATACAAATTTATTAATATACCTTTTTCCGTCCTGATATTTCACTTATCATTGCTACCAATTATAAGAATTCATTCTCTTTTTACTAATAAGTTGTTTTCCTCTAGATCTGCCTTATGATTACGCTTTCCTAACAATTTGTCTTCTGATGATATTGCAGGATCAAACCAATCTGCCTTTTTCTCAGCCCACTGAAACCATTCTGTTTCAATTTCATCTGAATTATCGCTTTCCTTTAACGCTGCTATATAATTCCTTATTTCACAAGCAATTTGATAATCTTTAGCTTCATTTACTAACTCTTGTGTCTTCTGCTTTTCCAGCTCTATCCTTTCTGCAAGTTCTCTTTTTCGTTGTTGTTCTTCTAAATATCTTCGATGTTCTGCCTCTCTCTTTTTTCTTTTTATCCTATATTCTTCTGATATCTCATACAATTCAATAATAATTTCATCGATTCTATCTTCAATTTGTTGTTGCTCATTATCTCTAAAATATTTCCCATTGCTGAACTTAATTCGCAATTTTCCATTGTAATAATAATCATATTTTTTAATCTGTGGTTTTGAAGCATACTGCTGAAATTTTATCTTCTCTTTATATTCTAAAAGTGCTTTCGCTTCCTGCTTTGTCAGCTCATGTATCTTTTTATCCTGCCCCTCTATAAAACTGACACTTACTACGTCTTCTCGGACTTTTATCGATAAATCTTGTTTTATTTCTCCTCCAAGTTTTTCGATAACCTTGTATAAAGTATCTAAGATTACTATTATTCTTTTTAGACCCGATTCAGAAACTTCATTCATAAAAATAGGTTGCTCTATTTTTTGTCCTCTATAATAATCATAGTGGCCTCTTCTTATATATGTATTTTCCTTTTCATGCTTCTTCCATTCCTCAATTGATTTCTTATATTCAATCAAAACAGGATGTATTTTTGCATTCGGCTTGACTTGAATGTTTTCCAGTTCATTAATTACACACTCTCTTTCCTCTTCTTCTAAAAAAGAAAGTACTGTAGTTGGCATATCACATATTAAACGCTTTTCCGTTTTGTTCACAGAGATTTCATTTCGTATCTCTGATTATTGTTCTTCTGAACTACCATTTTTATTGTTATCTTTTTGTTTACGTTTTTTAACAGAAGAATACTCTGCCGGATACAAATAAACATCATCAAAATCTTTTTGAGGTAATGGTTTTATCTCACCAGACACATCTTTTCCACATGCTAATCTTGTCCAATAACCAGAAGATGGATATGGTATGTCATAAGATTTTAAGCTTTCGATCAATTTTGCATAATGTAAATTATACTTTTTTGCAACTCCGGCTACAGATATTTTCCAAATCTCATCATATAACTGTTCCATATTTATCAACACCATATTAGAATCATTCATACCAAACCTTTCTCCCTTCATATTTTTTATCCTCATCCTTATATTTTGAAAGCGAAAACGCATACTCAAATAATTCTAATTCCTCTATTCTGCGTTTTCGCTTAATATAAAAAGCAAGTCTTTCCTCATTTCTTCAAATTTGTCAATAATATCGGATAAATTTTTTTCAATATTATGAACCTGTATTTCATTAATCTTTCCGTACTTATAAGCAATTAATCTTTCTCCAATAATATAATATGACCAACTCTCTGAAAATCGTCTATCACGCTCCTCATTATGTACTGCAAAGCCAATTGGTAATAAATTATTTCTCATTCCAATACTCACAGCCATTGGCGATATTCCTAAATAATCTCCTGCTACCTTACATGTAATTTTACTCATCGCTCTTATTTCATCATCTGTATACTTTGCCATAGAACTTCCTCCTCTTGTTAGTTAAGACCATAACTGTTACATAAAGTATACCATATTTGTAGAGCATTTTATCTTACTATTGAATCAATCTTAAATCTTACATATGAATATAAGTTCCACAAATTTGCTTTAAGCGAAAAATCTTTTCTATAAATAAATTTGGTCTTAAACGAAATTTAATGGCAATGACACCATTCCTGTATTTGTTTCAATCTCACACTTTCCCCCGCATCGATCCTATTTACTAGACATTGTTTCTTAAAATCATCTATTCCAGCTCTAAAAAATAAATAAAACAATACATTATAATATCTAATTAGTACAACCTCTTTTGTTATTTTTTCCTCTAACCTCATATATATTTTCCACCTTTCACTGTATATCCAGTTCTATATATCCACATATTTTTACTCTATACACCTTATACCCACCCCATAATATGGGGTTAATATTCCGCTATTCTTTACCGAACTGTCGTCAAATGATATTTCCGTGCTGTAATCCCTTACCGCGTCGGTTAATATAAGCTGTTCCGAATTTAATACTATATACGGGCTTATTTCTATGCTTAACGGGGTTGCGGAAACAACCGTACCCGTTACGGCACAGAAGGGCTTTGACGATTCCACCGCTTCGACGGCGGCTTTTTTTATAATGCTTATAATGTCAGACAAAAACGTTTCCCCTTAACGTAAGATCCATTGTATGGCGGCCGTCTTTAAACGTATGCTTAACCTTATCGGCAAGAAGATAGCTTTTAGCGTCTACGTCGCCTAAAGTCAATATAACGGGCACAAGGGAACCGCCCCGCACCCGTATATCCCCAAACGCGCCGGAAACGGAAAGTGTCCTCCGTTTGCCGTCATACATTTTAAGCATGGCTTCGGCCTTTGCGATTTTATTATCTTCCTTATTTACTTTTTCAAAGTATTGCAGCCTGCCCCAACGCTGTATGTTTCCGCTGTCCTTAGTTTCATACAGATCCTATTTGCCCGTATCGTTGTTTTCGTATACAAGCCTTATATAGTTGTACGTCCCGCTGTCTATAGACGATTGGTAGTCAAAGTTTTCCGCCGTGTTTTCGGCTATAAGACAGTCCAGGGCCATGTGTTCAAGGCTTTTAAGGGTAAGCTTACCAAAGTCGTCGTAAAAGACATACCCGCCGCCCGTTATGCGCGCCGTTTCCTGCATTGAATACAGTATCATGTCAAAAAGCGTGTCGCCGTCATGTATATGGCTTAACGCCGTGCCGCTGTCCTCAAGTTCCCCGCACTCCAGAAAATAGTCGTCGGCTATTTCCCTTATAAGCCCCGCCGTCGTAAGGTTATCATACTTCTTTACGTCTTTGTTCTTTAAATACCTCAGCTGGTCGTAGGCCGTTATAGATATGATTTGGTCTTTGTCCCTTTTCTTTGCGAATATAAAACCGTAAAACACATCCCGGCCGTCAACTTTCAGTTTAACAGTATCGCCTTCCTGTATGTTGATAACTTCCCCGCCGCCGTAGTTTGTGTTGATAACCGAAAACGTAAGCTTGCCGGGGCTGCCGAAACGCTCCGTTTCCCATGTTGCGCCGTCCTGTACGACAGGCGAAAACCATTGGCCGTCGTTATATATAAAAATCTCAAGCAAGCTTTATCACCTGCCCCGGATATATAAGCCGCGGGTTGCTTAAACCGTTGAGCTCCGCAATCTCGCGCCATTTCCCGCCGTCGCCGTAAATCCTTTTGCATATAGCCCAAAGGCTGTCGCCTTTCTGTACCGTGTAGCTTTGAGGGTTTTCCTCCGACGGTATCTCTTCTTTTTTCTCTTCGCTTATCTCCCTTTCCTTTTCCACGTCCGCCGTACCGTCGCCGTTGTCGGTAAATTTAACCGGGGCGTAATCGACATACTGTTTCAGCTTTATCTTGACGGTAACGTCAAAACCGTTTTTTGCGTCCTCGGTATACGACAGATCCTCAACGGCCGCTTTAAAGTCGTCAGTATAGAACAATACCCTGCCTTCTTCATGGAGGCGGCGTATAACTTTAAATATCAGCGGTTTTTTCGACGCCTTTAAATTCCTTATCTTCTCAAGCATTACGCCCGCGTCTTTAAACCCGTCCTCGTATTCGGCAAACGGGTATTCAAAGTTCGGAAGCATAGCTTCAAAGGATATTTCCGTAAGCCCCATGGAATTTAAAACGTTTATTTCCTCCGAATTAATAAGCGTCGCCGTCTTGTTTTTGTTTCCGTATTTAAGGTCTATTTTCGACGGCGTTACGGGAAGGAGCAGATCCCCCAGATATACTTTGTACATTTTGCGCCCTCCTTTTTTGCAATATAAAAACGCCTGAATATTCAGGCGTCTGCTGTTTATTTATCTTTTTTTCTTGACTTTAAAGTGCGTCGGTAGGTTAGTATATTAAGTATCAGCGCGGCCGCCAACATCGGCAACATAATCATGTCGAACAAACTCATTCGTAAACCCCCCTTTACAACGGTTTTTTATATGGTATAATATAACTAAGTAGGGAACCGCCACAAAGTGGTTGGTCTCCGTTTGTGTTTAACTACCTGTCAAACTCGCGAAAGTTCTTATGGCAGGTAGTTTTTCTTATTTCCTCTTATTGTCTATATAAGAGAGTAAAGCCAATAAAACAAGCGCAAATGTAAACATTGACATCAATGCCTCATATGTACTCATAGGCTCCACCTCCCTCCTTAGTTAAAAGGGAGGTCAACTACCTGTCACGGTTCCCATAATACTATTTTACTTTATTACCTGTGTAAATTCAACATCACTCCTTCACTCAGCAAAATTTTTTGATATTCTTCCATTAAAAAATGCCCGTATTCAGGCGTTTAAATCTTTACAATATTTTATTCTGTGCTATAATATAGTTAAGTAAGGAGCCGCACAAACGGCTGACCTCGGTTTTTTGTTTAAGTTGCCCTAAACTCTGCCAAAGTTAGTGGGGGCAACTTTTTTTATATTCTCTTACTTCAAATAAGAGAGTAAAGCAAGTAGAACCAATGCAAAGGTTAACATTATCATTAACGCTTCATATGTAGTCATACGCTCCACCTCCCTCCTTAACCGAAAGGGAGGCCAGCCGCCCGCCACGGCTCCCATATTATTATTTTACTTCACTGTACGCCAAAATGCAACAGTATGCTTACATTCCCTCAAGCGGCGTAAACTTCTCCGGTATCTCCCAGTCTTCAAAGGTAAAGTCCATTTCCTCGTCGAGGTATTCAGCCTCGGTATCAAATTTCGCAAGCACGCCGCCGTCTACATTGCAGTCCTTTAATATAACGGTCTGCCTTCCGACTGCCGAGGTTTTGTCTTCGTTCGTAACCATTATATCAAAGTATGTGTCCTCGCCGCTGTTTTTATATTTGGTAAGAAGCTCCCTGAAAACCGAGGTATTGTAATGGAACGTTGCGCTTCCCGTGCCTTTCCAGCCGCTGGCTTTGTTTCCTTTCCCCGTTTTGCCCAGTATGGGCACTTCCGTCTTTGTTTTTTCGACTGCCGCTTCAAGATTTATCGCATGCATAAAATTGTATCTGTTGCCGTCTATGGTAACATAACATTCCGCAAGCGACGCGGCGACGGCGTCTTTCGCTTTCATTATATTTGCCATAATATTTCCCTCCTTACTGTACGATAACGGTCATATAAAGTTTCGTCATAGCGCACACCGGCGAAACGGGGCATACCACAACGACGCTTTTCTTATCGTTTCCCTGTTCAACCGTCAAATCGTCGCTTATAAACCCTTCAATAGCTTCAAGCCTTTCAAGCTCCTTGTTGTAAGTAACTATGTCGTTCCAGAACGCAAGCCTTCCCGCGTTGTTGTTCTGCACCTTTCCGAGATACTTTGTATTGAAAAGCACGGCTATGTCGTTTCCTATCTGGTCAAGAACCCTTATAACCTGATTGCTTGTAAAATCCTCGTTTTTGTCCACGGTTACGGATACAAAGCTGTTCACGTCCTCTAAAACCCTTATTTCATCCCCTACTTTGTGGAATACAAGCTCTCCCGCTTTAACCG